>NZ_JBFUIX010000075.1:0-32465 GCF_056401635.1 Paenibacillus sp. P4_E11
CAACAACTCCACGCAAGTCATCACCGGTGCGAACCGAACATTGAATCAGTGGAGCAAGATCACGGTGATCGGGACAGCTCCGCAAGGGACGGCTTATTTCACGCTGAGGTTTTATCTGCACGGAGCGAACGTCGGTTCCGCTTATTTTGACGATGCGGCAGCAGAGCTCTGGAAAGCTCCCGACCCTACGCTGTTGAATGGCGGCCTGGAGGAGATTACGGCCAACATGCCCGATCACTGGACATTTCTCAATGGAGCCGAACTATCCACCGAAAAGGTGCATGGCGGGGCTCACAGCGTGAAGCTGATCGATCCGAGCGACGTACTCAGCTCCTCTGTGCGCAGCAACAAGATAGCGGTTGTACCCGGCCAGAAATACGAGACTAGCGTGTTCTCGTACAATGTTCAGGGAATTTCCGAGCTGTATCTCGAGTTCTGGGATGCGAACAACAACTCCACGCAAGTTTTCACCGGTGCGAACCGAACATTGAATCAGTGGAGCAAGATCACGGTGATCGGGACAGCTCCGCAAGGGACGGCTTATTTCACGCTGAGGTTTTATCTGCACGGAGCGAACGTCGGTTCCGCTTATTTTGACGATGCGGCAGGAGAGCTCTGGAAAGCTCCCGACCCAACGCTGTTGAATGGCGGCCTGGAGGAGATTTCGGCCAACATGCCCGATCACTGGACATTTCTCAATGGAGCCGAACTATCCACCGAAAAGGTACATGGCGGGGCTCACAGCGTGAAGCTGATCGATCCGAGCGACGTACTCAGCTCCTCTGTGCGCAGCAACAAGATAGCGGTTGTACCCGGCCAGAAATACGAGGCTAGCGTGTTCTCGTACAACGTTCAGGGAATCTCCGAGTTGTATCTCGAGTTCTGGGATGCGAACAACAACTCTATGCAAGTCTTCACCGGTGCGAACCGAACATTGAATCGGTGGAGCAAGATCACGGTGAGTGGGGTAGCTCCGCAAGGGACGGCCTATGTCACGTTGCGGTTTTATCTACACGGAGCGAACATCGGCTCCGCTTATTTCGACGATGCGACATTCCGGGCGGTTGTGCCCCTCCTTGAACCGAATGCGAATTTGAATAACAGCGGTTTCGAACTGAGCGTTCAAGGTAAGCCGAGGTATTGGAGCGAAGTTGACGGAACGATTATCCACTCTTCGGAACTAGTGCGAGGCGGGGAGAGTAGCATAAAGATCACATATACGGGAACAGGCGCTTCTCCAGGGTTGCGCAGTCATAGGCTTCCCGTGATACCGGGTCAATTATATGAAGCCTCCGTCTATTCTTATGCGCTGCAGGGTGATTCAGCTTTATACCTGGAGTACTGGGATGCTGACGGTTCCCTGCTTACCTCAACTGGGGCAAAGGGGAATTCCGTTAATCAATGGGAGCCGCTTACCGTTAGTATTGCTGCACCGGGGAATGCTGCTTTTGCGACCTTGCGGCTTGCGATGGATTCGGGGCAAGAGGGTACCGCTTTCTTCGATGATGCTGCATTCTTGTATGCGGGAGTGGCGACGAATGCCAAGACACGAACGACTTATTACACCCCGGCCAAGGTGGCAGCCGCTAGATTGAACGTGCAAACGTACAATTGGGCGAAGACTTTGCGTAATGACGCGGTCGTCAAAGCCGACCAATACTTGGCCAAGGGGCTTGATTTCTTATGGGCGGCTGTCCCTGCACAGACACTTCCTCGCAGCTATGGGGTCAATCAGATTCTCGGCAGCCCGATCACCGGCAAGGAGATCGACAAGTTCGGCAACTATCCATACCTTGCGGATCCGCTGAATGCACCATGGAAAATCATCGATCCGAGCAGCGGGTATCAATTCCCGACGAACGACTTCGGTGCGTATTACCGAAGCGGGCTCGACGAACACGCGATATTCCGTCCGGAGCTGGCTGATCGCAGTCTGCTCGTCAATACCTTATATCCGGAGAAAGGACCGACGTGGGGTGTCGATGACGGGTTTGGTTGGGTCGACAGTAACGGGAAGCGCTACACGTTTATTGCTTATTACGTCCATTGGTTCGAATGGTACGCGAAAGGACTGATTAATGACGGGCTTCGTTCCTTACGCGACGCGTATTTGTATACCGGGGACATCAAGTATGCACGCGCTGGAACGGTTCTGTTGGACCGGGTAGCCGATATTTATCCGGACATGGATACGATGCTGCATGACCAGACGATATTCCTCAACTCGCACGGTGGCACAGGCTTGGGGAAGGCGGTGGGATCGATTTGGGAAACGGCCCTGATCAAAGACTTTATCTCGGCGTACGACGCTTTCTTCCCGGCCATGGATGACCCCGAGCTTATTCAATTCCTCGATGCCAAGGCCGTTCAGTATAAGTTGACCAACGGCAAGGGAAGCGGCACAGCTATCCGGCGCAACATCGAGAATGGGATCATTAAGCAAGTGTTCCCTGCTGTGAAGGCCGCGCAGATTAGAGGCAACGACGGCATGCATCAGAGTGCGTTGGCGATGGCCGCTGTCGTGTACGATACGCTTCCTGATACGAAGGAATGGCTTGATTTTACCTTCCAGACAGGAGTGTTTGAGCGGAATCCGTATGAAATCACTGGAGGGAATATATTAAATACGCTCATTGGCGTTGTTAACCGTGACGGCAGTGGGAACGAAGCATCCCCGGAGTATAATGACTCATGGCTATCCACCTTTCAAATGACGGCGAACATTCTGAAAGGGTACGATTTGTATCCGTCGGCCGATTTATACGAAAACGTCAAGTTTCGAAAAATGTTCGCGGGTACTTATCCGCTCGTTCTTAGCGAAAAGTACACGGCGAATATCGGGGATACTCTTTTTACGGGTAATCCCGGCATTATACCGAAAATCGCGGACATGGTGAAGGCGTTCGATGAATTCGGTGAGCCGATCTATGCCCAGATGGCTTATTTCTTGAACAACAATCAAGTGGACGGCATTCACAAGGATGTATTCTCGGCGAATCCGAATGGAATTGCGGATTCGATCCGGAATGTGATCGCGCAGTTCGGTCCATTGAATTTGAAGAGTGACAATTTGACAGGGTATGGATTCTCTGCGCTCCGTGACGGGATCAATCCGAATCGTAGTTTCGGTCTGTCGTATCCGTTCCTACCGATGGAAATAGCAAGCCAGAATACGGAAGTCAAACTATTCGATAGCTCCGGTAACGTCCAATTGGAAGCTGCCAATATCGGTGCCCAGATTACATTCAACTTCAACGTGCCGAATGCGGATGATTACGAAATTGACTTATTGCCGTGGAGAGCCCCGAGCTACGGCATTTATCGGATCTCGATCGATGGACAATATGTGATGGACATGGATTTCTATGGTACCCGTACTGAGGACTACGAGATGATTGCGCGGAAGCCGTTGTCTGCCGGAACGCATCAAATCAGCTTTGAAGGGATCGGTAAACATCCATCCTCCAGCAACTTCAAGATGGGAATACGCAGCATGAATCTGCTGAATGAAGAGGCGCGTGTGCTGCGGGACAACAGCGGTACCCAAGAAGACACGCTGCGCGATACGTGGATGTATTACGGCATCAATTACGGCCATGGACATGGCGATACATTGAATCTAGGCTTGCATGCATTCAAGCTTGATCTGTCGCCGGACCTTGGCTATCCAGAGTTCGCAGACGTTACCGACATGCATCGGGCTCGATGGGTCATCAATACGATCAGTCACAACACCGTCATGGTCGACAAGAAGAAGCAGGCGGAGCAGTTGGTAGCCAATCCGCAGCATTTCGACGATAGCGAGATGGTGAAGCTGATCGATGTGGAAGCTCCGAAGGTGTATCCGCAGACGGAGCTTTACAAACGGACATCCGCCATGATCAAGATCGATGAAGCGAACTCCTACACCGTAGATTTCTTCCGTGTTAAGGGCGGCAACGATCATTATTATAGCTTCCACGGAGCAGAAGGGGTCGCTCAGGCGTCCGGCCTTAATCTGGTCGTTCAGCCGACGGGAACTTACGCGGGACCTGACGTTGCATACGGTCAGCAGGTCGATGGCAGCGGATTTCAATACTTGAAAAATGTTTCTCGGGATACGAATCCCGGCGGCCCATTCAGCATCGATTGGAAAGTGGTTGATACATGGAAGGTGCTGTCCACGCCGGCCGATATCCATTTGCGCTTGACGATGCTTACTCCAGTTGACGATGTAGCGCTTGCCGACGGCATTCCCCCGCAGAATAAGCCTGGCAATCCGAAGTCGTTGCGCTATCTCATTGCCCATCGCAGCGGCACGAACCTGGATAGTTTATTCACGTCCGTTATCGAGCCGTACCGCAATAACCGTACAATCGATACGATCCAACCGGCTGTAGTAACAATGGACGGTACAGTCGTGAACAGCAACGATGTGAAAGCAGTGAAAGTGACGTTGGTGAACGGAAGAGTGGACTATATCGTCTATGCGCTCAATCCGGACAATACCTATACAGTTGATGGGAAACTCCGGTTCAAGGGATTTATGGGCGTTTATTCGGAGCAGAACGGTGTACTCGTGTACCAATATGTACATGATGGCTCGTTCATCGCTCCAATAGATGCTGTCGCGGATAGCGCCATAGGGGCTCTGCAAGGCACGGTCGTTGATTTTACAAAAGTCCCGTCCGTGCAAAACGCGATTACCGTGCAGATGACTGCGACTGGGATGAATACGGCCGGATGGGTAGGGAGAACGATCGTCATTGCCAACGATGGTGTTCGCAATGCTGCCTACCGTATCAAAGGGGCAACTGATATTGGAAACGGCCAGTATCGGCTTGACCTGGGTGATATTACGCTGATCCGTTCATTTGTCGATGCCTACGATTTCAGCAAAGGGTATGTATACGATATTGCGCAGGGCGCAAGCTTCCGTATAGCATTGACCCATGCCGAGCACCCTCTTACAACGGTTGCTACGGTTGCGGGTGAACAGCAGCAGGGCTGGTATAATAGTGCGGCCACCGTTACTTTGCAAGTATACGGGAAGCCGAACACCGTCGTGTCGACCGTCTATAGCCTTGACGGAGGAACGAACTGGTCAGGTTACACAGGACCAATCGTTCTGAACGATAGCGGTCGGCATGTGCTGAATTACCGTTCGATTGATAGCACGGGTAAGGTCGAGCCAATGAAGACGGTTCCTGTGAACGTCGACCGGACGCCGCCTTCATTCGTCCTGCTGGCGAACAACGCGCCATTAGCGTCGGAAACAACAATGGAAAACACGCAAACGATTGTACTGACCCTGCAGCAAGAAGACACACTGTCGGGTGTAGCCCAGCAGACGATCCTTGTGGACGGCGTCCCCTACTCCGCGGGGACAACGATCAATTGGGAGGGGCATATAGGTAACCATAGTGTAGCTGTAAGGGTGTTGGATCAGGCTGGCAATTGGAAGGAAACTGCCTATGTCATTCACGTGACGATCAGTCCAGCCGTGATTCTTCAGATGATTGCCGGTTACCTGCAATCGGGAGAGATGCCGCATTCGTTGATTACGCAGCTTGTTAACCTACTGCAGCAGGCGATGCAGCATTGGGATAACGGCAGATCGACACAGGCCTTGAGCTTTCTTGACAACTTCCTGCAGCATTTGAATAACAGCGGGAATCAGGCGAATGTATCGGTGACGGCCAAATCCGTTCTTGAAGCTGCTGTGCATGCCTTACAGCAGCGTTGGGGGAGCGGCAGTTAATGTTATGAAGATGACAAAGAGCCCAGCAGGTTATTTAGATACCTGCTGGGCTTTTTGTATGGTGCAGCTCAAGAACCTGTAGACCGGTAGTAACGCACCCCGAACTGCCACACGAACAAGCAGGGGAGTACGAAGAGGACACCGGCTAGAGGGAGCAGCATATAGAGCCAGCCGTTACCGTCGGTTTTGTCCAGAATGTACAAGAGCGGTAAGTAATTCACGCACCCGAACGGGATGACGAAGGTGAAGAAGCGGGTCACCCATTTCTGATAAATGTTCAAAGGATATTGTGCGATCTCTCGACCGCCGTCCGTGAACACATTGGCTACTTCGATGCCCTGGATCGTCCAGAAGCATAAGGTTGCCGTCAGCATGAAGATTCCGGTGAATATGAAGACGCCACTCGCCACCATTAACAGGAGAATGAATGCTTTCGCCACCGTCCACTCGATGGAGATGCCGCTGATCGCTACAGCCAGCACTACAATACTTTGGAATAATCGACCGAATCTTGTAAATTCGAACTTCGAGCCCAACACCTGTACGATTGTACTGCGGGGCCGTACCAGAACGCGGTCAAAGTCACCGTTACCAACCAAGCTGGAGAATGCGTCGAACCCGCGTGCGAAGCATTCACTAATCGCGAACGCCATATGAATGACGCCGAAGCAGAGCGCTACCTCATAGAAGCTCCAGCCATCAATCTGCCCGAACCGTTCGAACAGGAAGTAGAGTCCCGCGAACATCGAGAATGGGATGAAGAACTGGCCTATCGTCAAGAGCCAGAATGAGGCGCGGTACTGCATCTGCGATTTGAATAGGATTAACAAATATTTGCCATACAGTTTCATTGTGACCTCAACCTCCCTGAATGACGACTTGGCGCAGCACTTTATTGAACGCGGCTTTCCCCAGTAGGACTAGCACCGTAAGCCACACCACTTGTTTGCCAATTCCGATCAGCGCGTCTGCTTGCGGAATTTGCCCGGAATACACGCGGAATGGGAGATCGGCCGTCAGGTGAAAAGGCAGCAGCTCCACGATAGGCTGAATCCAGGATGGCATCAGCGGAATCGGAATAATCATGCCCGCGAGAAATTCGCCAAGAATCCCGAAGAGCAGCATTGATCCGGTAGGCGACATCGTCACGAATACAGAGATGTAGATCAGCATCGAGATCGAGACGAGCACCAGCAAGCCTAGCAGCAGCGTCACCACGAACAGCAGCAAGGTGAGCCAGGATGGCGGGAAGGACAGGCGATACGGTTCAGGCAGCACAAACGCGATGATGAGAATAGGCGAGCAGCGCAGCAAGGCGGCTGACAGCCGTTGTGCGAGCAGCTTGGCGTACCAGAATTCATACATGCCGGTCGGGCGGCACAGTTCGTACGCCATATTCCCACTCGTAATGAGCTGGAACAGCTCGTTGTCCCGGAACCACAACATAATGAAGGCCAGGAACGCCTGCTTCAACCAAGTGTAGGACACGACTTCAGCCAGCGTCATCGCGGCTGGTTGTGTGGAGTACGTATAGAAGGCAATGAACACCATGATGTGCATGAAGCCGAAGAAGAACTGCGTCGACATGCCAGCTAGTGCAGCTGATCTGTACTGCATGCCGAGCAGCAGCCGGAGCCGCAGGACGGAATAATAGGGCCTCATATCTGGTACTCCTTGTACAGCTTCACGATTAATTCTTCGATCGGCTGCGCTTCAACGGCTACATCAAGAAGCTCAAGCTGGCTGGACAGTTGGTTAATGACATGAGAGACGAGAATCTGCTCCGTGTTGACGGTTAGAACAGCACGTTCAGATGAATGAGAGAGCAGGGAAGTGCCAGGTATGACAATCGGGTTATGATTTTCGCGGTAATCGACCGTTATCGTCTTCTGTGTATCGTAGCGGTTGCGAAGCTCCGTCAGTCTGCCATCGAACAGCACGCTGCCGTTGCCGATCAGAATGATCCGATTCGCTAGCGCTTCAATATCGTTCATGTCGTGAGTAGTCAGGATGACGGTGACGCCACGTTCTTTGTTGATCGTCTTGATGAATTGACGGACGGCAATCTTGGATACAGCATCGAGCCCAATGGTAGGTTCGTCAAGAAATAGGATGTCGGGGTTATGAAGGAGAGAAGCAGCAATCTCACAGCGCATTCGCTGGCCCAAGCTCAACTGGCGCACGGGGGT
This sequence comes from Paenibacillus sp. P4_E11, assembly GCF_056401635.1. Classification (NCBI taxonomy): domain Bacteria; kingdom Bacillati; phylum Bacillota; class Bacilli; order Caryophanales; family Paenibacillaceae; genus Paenibacillus; species Paenibacillus sp. P4_E11. The sequence goes on from NZ_JBFUIX010000075.1 coordinate 7,930, forward strand.
GTGAATAATCGAGCCCAGATCGAGACTGTCGACGAGCAGCTCCAAGGTGGAGGCGTAGTCGGACTGCTTGATCTTGTAGATGTCGCGCAGCAGCTCGAACGAGTCCATCACCGGCACATCCCACCAGAGCTGAGAGCGCTGGCCGAAGACGACACCGATGTTCCGCACATAGGGGACACGGTCTTTCCATGGCGTGTATCCCTTGATGTTGCATGTTCCATGGTCGGGGACGAGAATGCCGCTCATGATCTTGATGGTGGTGGACTTGCCGGCGCCGTTCGGGCCGATGTAGCCTACGATTTCTCCAGCCGGAATGGAAAAAGAGATATCGTTCAGCGCATGCACGGTAGTATGTTCCCGTACGAACAACGCTTTGGCCGCTTGGCGCAGCCCGGTCGAGCGCTTGGCGACTTTGAAGGACTTGCTGATGCCTTCCAGTACGATCATTACCTTCTTCCCTCCTAATATGCCCCTACTGCTTTCCAGGGGTCCTAGTAAAATTGCGATTTTGGCAGTGTTTGAAAAAGTGAAGCATTAACCATTGTAGTGCTCCAAACCTGTAAGGACAAGGGGGAAAAAGATTATAATCATTCTGGCGTTACACAACTTGATGATACACGTGTAAAAGACATGTTATAGACTTGTGAATATCATTGATGCCTATAGATGGCGGTTGTATAATCAAGGCGGTAATAGTACGGACTTGTATGCGAGGAGGACAAGTGTAGATATGAGTGTGAATCTGAATTTAAGTACGAATCTGAATAGGCAGCCATACGCAGTTGGTGACAGCTACATCAGGAATGCGCGGTTCCAGGAAGGCACGAATGGGTGGATGCTATCTCATGGCATGGACGGGGAAAGCGTTGTGTTGAACGTACCAGAGTTGCAAGATGGTTGTGCGCTGCGGCTTACGGTGAACCAGATGCGATTCGGGGGTGGCGCGCGGACAGAGACCAGCGAGCCAGAGCCAGCGAGCAGCAGCCTGCAGGAGGCAGTCGCATTGGCGCAATCCGGCGTCAACTGCGCGGAGAGCTCGTCTGTCCCGGCCTCAGCTGGCCGCACGTACTACGCCTATGTGGCGTGCAAGGTGGAACGAGGCGCCGCGGCTATCGCGCTCCGCTTCTACGACGCGGCAGGCCGCGAGCTGGCGGCAGCTGCGTCGAGCGAGGCCGCTGCGGCAGCCAGCCCGTCGGCAGGCCGCAACGCAGGCGGCGGCTGGTCGACGCTTGGCACGACCGCGACAGCGCCTGACGGAACGGCCGCGCTGACGGTCGAGCTCTGCGCCGGCGCGGCTTCCGGCGAGGAGACGAGCGCCGATGTATCGTTCAGCGATGTCCGAGTGACGGACAAGCTCACCGCGCTCGGGGCGCAAGTGACGAACGCGACGATTCATGCGGCCACGCTGGGCAAGGATGCGGCAGGCAAGGATACAGTGTATCTGGTCGCCGATGGCTCGGTCAATTGCAACGCCCGGCTCGTAGCTATCGATGTGAACGATGGCTCCACTACCGGTGTGTGGGAGCTGCCGGATGCGGCAGGTGGCTGGGCGGCTGTCACGGCGAATGATGGTTCCATCTATGCCGGTTCTTACGAGAATGCGCTAGTGTATCGGTACGTGCCGGGTGAAGCGTCCGTGACTGTGGTCGGGACACCACGTTTTGGCGAGAAATTCGTATACGGTCTTGTCGCCGGGGAGGAAGACGAAGTATACGGGGGAACTTACCCCGGAGCGCTGTTGTTTCGTTATTCTCCGCGTGAAGGCTTCGCGATTCTAGGCCCAGCGCCGCTACAGCCAGGGGAAAGCTATGTTCGTGATGTGGCCTATGATGCCGAGCATCGTGCGGTGTACGCCGGTATCGGCTCCCACGCCAGCCTGAAGCGGTACGATGTGCGCACGGGAGCGGTTGTCGAGCTGCTGCCGGAGGAATTCCGCGACGAGCAATTCGTCTATGACATCAACATCGTAACGAACCGAATGTTCGTACGCCTATCGCCCAGCCTTCGAACACTCGTGTACAAGCTGGATGAAGACCAGGATGGAGGCGGTTTGCCAGCACTTGTATCGACAATCGAGAGTGTCCAATCGCTTGGTGTTTCACCCGAGTACGAAGGCAGCGTATATTATGCGGCTGATGGCGTGTGGCGATACGATCTTGACTCGCTTCGAAGCGAGAAGATCGATATCAGCCATATGATGATGCGGGATCAATTCGTCGTCCGACTGAATGATCAGGAGCGATATCCCGGTTTGACGCTAATAGGCTTAGGTCCGCTCAACGGAAGAACTCGTCTGTCGAAATACAACGCTACTTCAGGATCGTGCGATAACCAGGAGCTTGCGTTCCCAGAAGCGCCCACCAATCTGGTCAGCATCGTCTACGGGGCCGATGCCTGCATCTATACAAGCGGCTACCTCGTGGGGGGGAAGGGGGTGTACGCGCCGATGCGCGAGCATGCATCCGGCCAGAGGCGCGGGGTTATGCAGGCAGAGAATATGTTGGAGTTGAATGGCAAGCTTTACTTCGGCGTCTATCCAGGAGCTAGAATATTCGAGTATGATCCTGAACTACCTTGGGATGCGGATAAGGGCGGCCACAATCCGCACCTGCTGTTCGAGTTGAAGAAGGAGGAGCAGGACCGTCCGTTCGGCATGGCGGCAGGTGACGGGAAGCTGTATATCGGGACGGTGTCGGGTTACGGCAAGCTGGGCGGAGCCTTGACGGTGTACGACCCAGTAAGCGGCAAGTATGAGTTCTACCGGAACGCGGTTCCGAATCAGAGTCTGATTACCCTAGCCTACAAGGACGGGGTTGCGTATGCAGGCTCGTCGATCTGGGGTGGAATCGGCATCGAGCCGTCCGAAGCCGAGGCAATGCTGCTGCTGTTCCATGCGGCCGCACGAACGTTCGAGACCGTGTCCCTTCCGGTTCCCGGATTGAAAGCATTAACGGCGTTAACCATCGCTGCCGACGGCAATCTATGGGGAATGGCTGAAGGGTACTTGTTCCGCTTTGATCCGGCGGCCAAGACATTCGGATACTTCGAAGAAGTGTTCCCTGAGATCCGGTATGGCGAACGGTTCATTTGGCGAGATGTGACGTTGCTGGCTGCGATGGATGGGTATGTGTACGGTACAGCCATGAACCGCTACTTGTTCCGCTTCGATCCGCTTGCAACCCGTGTGGAAGTGGAGACGCTGCGGGATGATGGCGCCAAGCTGCTGGCAGAGGATGAGTATGGTCACTTGTACTATGTATACGAGACAGAATTACGCCGGTTCGTGCCTTAGCAAGCACTGGACGGAACCTCGATCATGCTGGGCATTGGTCGGACAAGGTGAACGTGAGACGGTCCACTGCCTCGAACTATGAAGTATGCTCCAGAACAACTAGACGGCTGCAGGGAATTCCTGCGGGCCGTTTTTTTTTTACACACGCCTATGGAAATCTTCCCTCTTAGCCTGGGAAATAAGCTATAATGCTTGTGACAGCTGATGTGATGATCTTGCTAGTGTCGAACAGATTGGAACGGCATTATAGTTCTGTCACGAGGTGAGTGTGTGGAAAAGATCAAAACCATCTGGGGATCTTCCTTCCGATCCAAGATCATTTTCTCTTTCATCATCATTGTCCTTGTTAATTTGATCGTGATCGGCGTGATCGTCAATCTGCAAGTGTCGAGAACGATCAAAAACGATGCGACTCAGTTGAGTTTGCTAGTGTTGGAGCAGGCTAATCTGAACTTAACCGGGTATTTGAAAGAATACGAAAAATTTTTACTCACATTGGGTACCAGTCAAGAGTTGCAAGCATGGGCTAATTTTAGCAGCGGCGACGAAAGAGCCCAGTCCATCGTTCCGTATTCGGCGATCGTCAAAGATTTTGTCAGCCCCTTCGTCAATAACCATCCTGAGCTGTTATCCATACAGTTCTATCATGCTCCCTCCTCGAATCACATGGTGTATTCTAACGGTTACGGCTATAAACCCGGCTACGCCATAGAAGAAGAAAAGTGGATTTTCGACCTCAGTCCGATCAATAAAATAACCTTTCACATTGATATCAATAAAAAGTATGTAGACAACTCCCTGAAAACGTTGGATATTTCCTATATCAGTCTTGTGAAAAGCTTCAATTACAAAGGATCGGTGTATGTAAAGCTTGATATTGAACCTGTATTGATGCAAAACATTTTGAACCATCTGAACTTGGGCAACGGTGCAGTAGGCTTTATAGTTGACAACAATGGGACCATAGTCGCTCACCCGAACCAAGCGCTCATCCTGACTCCCATAGCCGACAATATCAACAAAGGCTTGCAGGAATCGCCTTACGGCTATTATGTGGATCAGAAGTCCGGTGACCTCCTTATCTTCAAACCCATACCCGGGACGGAATGGAAGTCTGTGTTCGCGATCCCATATGAAGAAATCATGGGCAGCATTTATACGACCCGCAACATGGTGATAGGAACGGCCATAGTGTGCTTATTGGTTTCGATCCTGATCATTGTAGTGATGTCATCGTCCCTTACGAGCAGGATTATGAAGCTGAAGCGAGCGCTTTACCATACGGGACAAGGCCGAATATCCGTCATGCTGCCGGTAGAAGGCCGAGATGAAATATCCGCTCTCTCACATTCCTATAATAATATGTTGACCGACCTCAAATACTCTATCGAGAGACTCTCGAAAGCACAGTTCGCCGAACAACAGGCGGTTCTGCTATCCCTCCAATCCCAGATCGATTCCCACTTTCTATACAACACGTTGGAGATTATCAACTCGATGGCCAGTAGAATCCAGCATGACGATATTGAGAATATTACGGTCTCGCTTGCTCAAATGTTTCGATACACCGCGAACTATAAATTCACAAGCGTAACTTTACAAGACGAGATGAATCATCTGCTCAATTATTTGCGAATCATCGAAATTCGCTACTTGGAACGCTTCTCCTATCAATTGAAGGCCGATGAGAACTGCATGGATGCGAAGTGCATGAAGGTCATCCTTCAGCCATTAGCCGAGAATGCGGTTAAGCACGGATTGAATGGGGATGTGGATTCGCTTCATATCGCTATAACCGTTCAACGTTACGATGAACACACAGTCGAATTTCTCGTGTCCGATAATGGGATTGGATTCTCGGAACAGCGGCTGCAGGAACTGAGGGAGCAGTTAAGCCAACACGATAGCGATACCCCGAGTCCTCATTCCGATCGGATCGGACTGCTGAACATCCAACACCGTCTAAACTTGCATTACCCTACACAAATGGCCAAGCTTCAAATCGGAAATAACAGCGTCAGAGGAGCCTATGTTCAAATTTTATTCCCCTACCAATCGTCCTGGAAAGAGGGAAGAAAGGATGCCTTATCATGATCCGTATGTTGATTGTAGATGACGAACCTCACATTCGTTCCGGTATTGCAGCGAAGATTGAACAGGCCAATAACCCGTTGTGGCTCATAAGCGGGGAAGCAGGGAATGGAATCGAGGCCATGGAATGGCTGCGAAATTATCACGCCGATATATGTTTAACGGACATTCGTATGCATGTGATGGATGGTCTCAGCTTGATAAACGAAGTGAAACACAAGTATCCGTGGATGCAGTGGGTCATCATTTCTTCTTATGATGATTTCAGCTATGCCAAGCAAGCGCTTCAGTTGGGCGTTACCGATTATGTTCTGAAGCCTATTGATCGGCAGACGCTGTACGAGTGTCTAACCAAGACAGAGGAGCAGCTGCAGAAGATCCGAAGAGAACGAGCCTATCATTTATTAGTGGATAAGATGGAGCAATTGCAACATATTTTACAGCAATGGACCCATTTAATCCGAACGAATCAGTTCGACCAATCTCCTTTGCTCGTCAGTAATACCCTTGTTCTGTTGGAGCAATGGGTGGATCAAGAGTTTTATTTGCTCGATGCCCTATCCAGCGAATTGATCGACTTGGTCGTGAAGCAAGTCAAATATCCGAAATTCTCGCATACCCTGTCGACGGCCAAGGAGTTTGGGTTCGATTCCGAGAAGCTGGATCTATCGCAAGCACGCTATTACTTTCGTATGACTGCCGTGATGAGGCTGGAGAAAAGTATGGTGCAATTGATTTACGGCTTGAAGAAAGAACATCAATATCAAAATCCACGTATCGTGAACCAAGTCAAACAATATCTGGATGAGCACTATGCAGACAAAATCACATTGGACGAACTTGCGAAGCAGATTCCTATTAGTCGGTCGTACTTGACGATCTTGTTCAAGCAGGACACAGGCAAAACGGTGTGGGAATACTTAATGGATGTACGGATGCGTACCGCGAAACTGCTGCTGCTGGATCATAATCTCAAGATCTATGAATTGGCTAATCGGATTGGCTATGAGAACAGCGAGCATTTCTCCAAATTGTTTAAAGAATACTATGGTGTGACCCCCAAGGAATATAGGCGAGCCTTGGAGATGAACATGGAGAATCCTTCCGACTGATCGGGAGGATTTTTGCTTCGGCCGTTCCAAGTGAAAAAGGACCCTTAGTCATCCCCACAAAGTGAAGCCAAGCTCTGTAGTTAATTCCGAGTACTTTGCGGGGCCCCAGGTTTCAAACATCTTGTTTGAACCTCCTATGATTGTATAAGGGATTCAGCGGTATGGAGGTTCAAGCCAAAACTCGCCAGGGTCCTCTTTTTCACTTTCCACTCCTGTGTGCACAAAGAATCGACAGCCATTTCGCGAGCTGTAAGGCCGATTTTCGGTCTTCGAGCGATGCAGGTAGCCATTTCGCGAGCTGTAAGGCCGATTTTCGGTCTTCGAGCGATGCAGGTCGCTATTTTGCGAGCTGTAAGGCCGGTTTTCGGCCTTCGAGGGAAGTCGGTAGCCGTTTTGCGAGCTGTAAGGCCGATTTTCGGCCATCGAGAACAAGCCGGTAGCCATTTCGTGTGCTGTAAGCCGATTTTTTCGTCCTAGAGCTGTTCTGGGAGTGGCGTAACTCCCTAATGAAAAGTAGAACAAGAGAGGGAGTGGGCAGGAGGATGGAGAAGCGAAGCGTCCGCCTTTGAAATCGATTCCTACCATTAGCCAATTTCCATCAAAAGGAATCGATTTCAACAGCGGTCGGAATCTCCTGCCCACTCCCTCCCACGCACCAACTTCACACAAAGATCAAGGACAGTTTGCTTAAATTCACAACCTTATCCCATTACTATGGTTTTTAAATGATGACTCATTGTGATGGGAGGGGGATGGTGAAATAATGAGGATAGGTTACATGAACGAGTGGCCACTCCGGTAGCCGGGAAGCCAAAATAAGCATGAGGGGAGCTTTTCAATTGAGACAACATTTCCTGAAAATGTTGACAGCATGGATTTTAACCTTACTTCTCGTAAGCGCTTGCACATCCACACCCACTGCTACTCCGGAAGGGACACCGAAGGAGGCCTCAAAAGAACCGACGAAGTCAGCAGCACCTAATGGGACTGCAGACAAAGTGAAACCTCCTGGAACGTTTCCCATTGTGGACAAGAAAGAAACGATGAAAATTTTCACCGTCCAAGACGCCACAGTAGAGAACCCGGCTACTAATGATTTTGTAAAGTGGTACGAAGAAAAGACCAACATCAAGATTGAGTGGGATGTGGCTCCTGCCGCAGGGTTCGCGGAGAAGCTTCAAGTTACGCTCGCAGGCGGTAAGTTGCCCGACATCTTCATGGCTTCCAATATCAGCGCTAGCCAACAAGTATCCTATGGCTCTCAAGGGGTATTCAGGCCACTGAATGATCTGATCGATAAGTACGCGCCGAATATCAAGAAGATGCTACAGGATAGTCCGTACCTCAAGGATTACATGTACACATTGGACGGCAACATCTATGCGCTGCCTACTCTGGATGAGGGGCTGCACGTAACGCTGCCCAACAAGCTGTGGATTTATCAACCTTGGCTCGACAAGCTGGGCCTCAAGATGCCGACCACGTTAGATGAGTACTACAACGTACTAGTCGCCTTCAAGAAGAATTATCCGAACGCTTGGCCGCTCTCCGCGTTAAAGGGCTCGGAGCCGACTAACTTCTTCATGCAGTCCTTTATTTACTACGACAATCGGAACTATTTGCAGATGAAAGACAAGAAGGTCGAATTCGTGGCCGATAAACCGGCTTACAAGGAAGGGCTGAAATATTTAAGAAAACTGGTGAAGGATGGGTTGCTTCAACCGGAAGCGTATACACAAGACCGACAAGCTTTGACTGCGCTTGGTGAGTATCCAGGTGAAACAAGACTAGGTTCTGTAACTGGCCTATGGTGGGGATCTTGGGTAGTTAATAACGGAGAAAGCGGACGGTACAAGGACTTTCAACCCGTTGGCATCTTGGCTGGCCCGAATGGAGAACGGATCGGTATGGATCGAGGCGTCACGCCGCAATTGGGTGCCTTTGCGATAACCAAAGATGCCAAAAATCCCGAAGCCGCGATTCGTTGGGTGGATTGGTTATACAATCCTTACAACATGTTCGAAGAAGGATGGAGCGCATATTTCGGTAAGGAAGGGGTAGGTTGGAAGAAGGCCGCTCCTGGAGCGAAGTCGTATACAGGTGCCGACGCCAAGTGGGAGTTCATTATGCCGTATGGGACGAAGAACAACCATCGCTTACAGCAAAGCGCCCCATTCTATCGCACGGCAGCTTTCACATACAGCGAAGCGATGACAGACAAAAATGATTTGGAGCCGCGGCTATACAGAGCAACCAATGAGCTGTACGTCCCTCATTCCAGACGGGATTTGAAGGTTCCCTTCCTCTTCTTGTCCGAGAAGGATTTGACGAAGCATGGGGATCTGTTGAACAACATCCGGAATGTGGTGACCCAATTCGAGATTAAGTTCCTGACAGGCAACCTGGACCTGGATAAGGACTGGGACTCGTACTTGAAAGAATTGAATAACGCCGGTCTTCCAGCCTATCTGGAGATCGTGCAGAGAAACGTGGATCTAAAGAAATAAACAATCCCAACTACATCCCCTTTGAATCCAGGGGGTGTAGTGAAGGAGTTGGTTGCGATTCTATCACGTTCCACACAGAAACGGATTGTGCACAATTGGCAGCTGTATGCCCTCATTCTGGTCCCATTCGTATATGTCGTTATCTTTCATTATGTGCCAATCTACGGACTGCAGATGGCTTTCAAAAACTACAATGTGGTCAAGGGCTTGAATGGAAGCGACTGGGTAGGCATGCAGCATTATCAACGATTTTTCAATTCCTATGATTTTAAGATCATTCTGAAGAACACGGTACTTATTTCTATGGTTCAATTGCTAGTCGCTTTCCCGGCGCCTATTGTACTGGCTTTATCGCTTAATTACATTCGGAAGATGATGTTCAAGAAGACGGTTCAGATGGTCACGTATGCCCCATATTTCATATCGCTTGTCGTGATGACCGGTATTATCCTGCAGCTGTTGTCTCCGAACTCGGGGGTCATCTATAAGCTTGTGGAGCTTGTACTAGGCAGACCGGTCAACTTTATGATGGAGCCTGACTATTTCATCCCCATCTATGTGTTGTCCGGGATCTGGCAGAACATCGGTTGGGGCTCGATCATTTATTTGGCGGCACTGGCCGGTATTGATCCAACACTGCATGAAGCGGCTGTCATGGATGGCGCCAGCAAGGTGCAGCGGGTTCGCCATATTGATATCCCAGGCATCATGCCGACGGTGGTCATCCTATTCATTCTGGAAGTCGGTAGATTCATGAATGTAGGATTTCTGAAAATATTGTTGTTGCAAAATCCGTTGAACTTGTCTGCGTCAGAAGTAATCGATACTTACGTGTACCGAACGGGAATTCTCTCTGGCTTACCTGACTTCTCTTATGCGGCAGCGATCGGGCTGTTCAAGTCCTTGATCGGCTTAGTGTTGATTGTGATCGCGAACCAGATTGCCAGAAGAGTGAATGGCAGCGGTGTTTGGTAATGGAGGATGTGAATGCATGCATGAGAATAAATTAATTCGGGAAACGGGCTCTGACAAATTATTTAATGTCCTCAATTATACGTTCGCGATTGGCTTGTTGATTGTCGTGCTGTATCCGTTAATTTTCGTTGTAAGTGCATCTTTTAGCTCTCCGCACGCTTTAATCTCGGGCAAAGTATGGCTCTTCCCTGTGGATTTCAGTCTGGCCGGGTATAAAGCAGTGTTCGCGTATCGGGAAGTATGGATCGGATTTGCAAATAGCGTGTTCTATATGGCGGTGGGTACTGCATTGAACATAGTCTTAACGATTGCGGCCGCTTACCCACTTTCTCGAAAAGACTTCTTGGGCGGGGGCGTCATCGCGCTAATATTCGCTTTCACCTTGATATTCTCGGGCGGCTTGATTCCAACCTATTTGCTGGTCCGGAATTTGGGCTTGCTGGATTCCCGGTTAGCGTTGCTGATCCCGAGTGCGATTAATGTGTTTAACGTTATTGTAATGATGTCTTTTTTCCGCAGCACCATCCCGGATGAATTGCTGGACTCCGCCAAGATGGATGGCTGCAGTAATTTTCGCTTCCTGCTCCGCATCGTCATTCCTTTGTCGGGAGCTGTCATTGCGGTCATTACCTTGTTTTATGCCGTGGATCATTGGAACAGCTATTTTGAAGCCCTCTTATTTTTGTCCGATAAGAACAAATATCCTTTACAGCTCTTTTTGCGAAATATTCTTGTGCTGAATACGGTGTTTGATTTTGCCAAAGATGATGTCCGAGGGGATAGCAGTCGCATGTATTTAAGTGAACTGATGAAGTATTCGCTCATTATCATTTCGACGCTGCCTCTGCTAGTCATCTATCCTTTTGTGCAAAAGCATTTTGTTAAGGGAGTTATGATCGGTTCCTTGAAAGGCTAATCAGGCGTATCGCCAATTGGAGGTTATATGGCATGGCTGCAAATCATCCCATTCGTCTGGCTGTTGTAGGGGGGAACCGCGGGTTCTCGTACACGAAGACGATCGATTCATTACCAGGACAAATTGAACTGGCCGCGGTATGTGATCTAGATGAGCAAGTGTTCAGCAAATGGAAGGAGCGGTATCCCGATATCCAAACGAGCACGAGCTATGAACAACTACTGGATGACGACTCTATCGACGCTGTATTTATTGCGACGCCGATGTTAATCCATGCTCGGCAAGCGGTGCAGGCGATGAAGGCGGGCAAGCACGTCCTCTGTGAAGTGTCTTCCGCCCATACAGTGGAGGATTGCTGGGAGCTTGTAGAGACTGTGGAACAGACCGGGAAAGTGTACATGATGGCGGAAAATTTCTGCTACACCCGCTTGAATATGATGATCCGGAATATGTCGGAACAGGGCATGTTCGGCGACATTACGCATGCGGAATGCGGCTACATCCATGATGTGCGCAGAGCGACTAACAACGCCGACGGAACCTTAAAATGGCGTGGCGAGATGTTGAGGGATTTCAACGGCATTAACTATCCGACGCATTCCCTGGGACCGATTGCCCAATGGTTGGGCATCAACCAGAAGGACGGGGATTCCTTCGACTACATGACCACAGTCGTCTCGAAGCCGGCGTCTCAATGCGACTACTTCGCGGAGTTGTTCGGCAAGGATCATCCGGGAGCACAGCCGGATTACTGGAAGCAGGGTGATTCGGCCCTAACGTTGATTCGTACGAAGCAGGGAGCGGTCATTTATTTACGCAATGACTTCTCCTCCCCTCGCCCTTTCAACTACAAGCATCATGCGCTTCAAGGTACCAAGGGTTCGTTCCTGCCCCCGCGATTCGAAGGAGAAGAACCGATGATCTGGTTCGACAGCCGTTCATCCGAGAAATCCTACAACGGCAAAGCCGTCTGGACACCACTCTGGGAATACGCAGACGAATTCGAGCATCCTTGGTGGAGTCGGTCTCGGGAGAAAGCGGAAGCGGCTGCTTCCTTCGGGGATTATTTCGTGATGGAGGAATTCGCTGCAGCGATCCGGGAAGATCGCCTTCCGGAGATGGATGTGTACGATTCGGTGGCGATCAGCAGTGTATTTCCGCTTTCCGTTCAATCTGCAGCCTCACAAGGGAAGCCCGTTTCCTTTCCTGACTTCGCTCGCAATAAATTCCGAAAACAATGATCGGCGGTGAGAACGATGAAATGGGGAATTAGCTCGAACAGCTTGAGCCGTGCCATAGCTGCGAAGGAGATGACCGTTCCAGATGTCATCGAGTGGACGGCAGAGGCGGGGGGAGAGCACATTGAGATTGTGCCGATTGGTTACGATCTGACCCGGGATCCGGGACTTGTGCAAGCCATACGCCGAACAGCGGAGCAAGTGGGCATCGATATCTCGAATTATACCGTTAGAGCCAACATTATCACCGAGGATGAGGCCAATCTCGAACAAGAGATCGAACGTGTGAAGCAGGAAGTGGGTATCGCGAACGAGCTTGGAGTCCGATTGATGCGTCATGACGTAGCATCGAGACCTCCCGGAGAACGCTCGATCGTGCAATTTCACAAGGATTTACCGATGCTGGCGGAAGCCTGCAGACAAATCGCTGATTACGCCTCCAAGTTCGGGATTACGACAAGTGTGGAGAATCATGGCTATTACATGCAGGCTAGCGAACGGGTGCAGAGCCTGATCCATGCAGTCGGACGTCCGAATTTCAAGACGACACTCGATACGGGCAATTTCATGTGTGTCGATGAATCGGCGGTTGTTGGTGTAAGTAATAATATCGGTCTGGCTTCCATGGTTCATTTGAAAGATTTTTACCTTCGTTCCGGACATCGAGATCCTGGTCAAGGGTGGTTCAAGACAGCTGGAGGCAATTATTTGCGAGGTTCGATCGTCGGGCAAGGCGATATCGATATATGGGAAGTGCTGCGCATCATCAAGACATCTGGTTATGACGGGTATATCTCCATTGAATTCGAAGGAATGGAAGAATGCCGCAGCGGGACGAGAATCGGTCTCGACAATGCCAAGCGCATCTGGAATGAAGTTTAATCGAATACAGGTTCAGCAGAGGGGAGGAAGAGCTGTGAAGGTATTAGCAATTGGCGCTCATCCGGATGATATTGAAATATCTTGTGCCGGTACGCTGGCCAAGATGGTTCAGTCCGGCCACGAAGTAGTCATCTGTCATGTGAGCGACGGGGACAAAGGGCATTACGAAATACCAGCGGCGGAATTGATCGCAATCCGTCAGCAGGAGGCGCGGCAAGCAGGAGCCGTTATTGGCTGCCCGGTCCTTTCACTGGGGATGAGAGACGGACGAATTCTCGCAGATGATGAACATAGCCGATCACTCTTTATCGACTTACTATGCTCCGTCCAGCCTGATCTAGTGATCACACACGCTCCGAACGACTACATGCCTGATCATGTCGCCGTGAGCCGACTCGTATTCGACACGACATTTCTTGCGACATTGCCTGGTGCATCGGTTAATCACCCGTTTGCTGCGAAAGTGCCTTCGTTATTTTACATGGATAACCTTTCCGGTATCGAGTTTCAACCGACACTCTATGTCGATATTACGGACACCTTTCGGGCCAAGGCGACTATGCTGGAACAGCATCAAAGCCAGTTGGTGTGGCTGAAGGAGCACGACAATGTAGATGTCCTGGATTTAATGACGACGTTAAGCAAGTTCAGAGGCATTCAAGCCGGGTGTACGTATGCCGAAGGCTTCATCCAGCATATGGCCTGGACGCGTCCCAATGCGGTCCGATTTCCGGTGTGACACTTTTAAATAAGAAGGAGAGTAGAAAAATGACCATCAAATTTGCTGTAGTAGGAACAGGTTGGGTATCGGGCGAGTACTTGAAGGCGATTCATGCCCGCGAGGATTCTGAGGTATATGGCGTCGTTACGAATGATGCGAATCGGGTCCGATCGAAATTGGCCGAATTTGGAATCGACACCCGGATCTTCGCTACGTTCGAGGAGATGATTAAGGATCCGCAGGTCGATGCGGTCGTACTTTGCTCGACTCCGGGCATTCGTCCGCAACAGGCTGCATTGGCAGCGCAGCATGGCAAGCATCTGATTATAGAGAAGCCGATGGCGATGAGCCGTGAAGGGATCGAGATAATGGCCGATGCAATATCGAGAAATCCGGTCAAGACCGTGGTCAGCTTCGTCCTGCGCTGGAATCCCATGTTCGAATCTACGAAAGCGCTCATCAACGATGATGCATTAGGAAGAGTGTACATGGCTCAGGTCGATTACTGGCATCACATCGGGCCGCATTATGTGCAGTATGTGTGGAGCAAGACGAAGGCACTCGGTGGAAGCAGCATCCTTACAGCCGGTTGTCATGCGGTGGATGCGGTGCGGTACTTTGCCGGTGATATTACGGAAGTGACGGCTTACAGCTGCAGAACCTGGGCGGATTCGGATTATGAATTCGACCCGAATGCGATTGCGATATTCAAATTGAAGAACGGAGGGCTCGGTAAAGTATCATCTTCGGTTGAGTGTAAAACACCATATAAATTCAATGTTCATTTATTAGGTGAAAAAGGTGCAATCATGGATAACCAATTATACACACACAAGCTTCCCGGGCAAACGAACTATGCAACAATCCCTACGATACTGCCAGACAGCGGCAATGTGTCGCACCATCCGTTCGCTCAGGAGCTCGCCGATTTCGTGCAAGCTATCCAACAGGATTCATCCACCCGTTGCGACTTCTTCGATGCTTACAAATCCATGGATGTATGCTTCGCTATTGACGAATCTATCGCCACGGGTCAAAGAGTGGTCATTCAATCATGACTGTGAGATTGGCCAATCATATCGCTCTGATTACAGGTGGATCACTTGGCATCGGACGGGCAATCGCCCTCCGATTCGCCCGTGAGGGCGCCAAAGTCGCGATCTCCGGCCGCGGTCGCGCTTCATTGGAGGAAGCGGCGGCTATCATCAGGGAACATGGCGGAGATGTATTAACCCTGGAGTCCGATGTTCAGAATCAAGATCAGGTGAATACAATGATCGACCATGTACTGGAGCAATGGGGAAGAGTGGATTTGCTCGTTCATAATGCTGGCATTAACGAACCGACTCCATTCCTCGACATAACCGAAGAGGCATGGGATCGGCATATGAACATAAACCTGAAGGGAGCCTTCCTTGTGTCGCAGCGGGTGTGCAAGGAGATGATCAAGCGGCAGCAGATAGGCTCCGTTGTCCTCATGTCAAGCGTTAATGGGCTTGCTGCGGAAGCGGATCTGGCCCATTACAACGCCTCCAAGGGCGGGATGAATATGCTCGCCATGTCCATGGCACTTGAATTAGCGCCGCATGGCATACGTGTCAACTCTCTATGTCCCGGCTTCATAGAGACCCGATTGACCAAGCCGCTTATGGATAATGCGCCAGCCATTAAGGAATATCTTAGAACGATTCCGATGGGGAGGGTCGGGCAACCGGGGGAAATAGCCGATGTAGCCTTATTCCTGGCAAGTGACGAGTCGCGGTATATCACAGGGCATTGCATGGTGGTCGATGGCGGACAAATGATTAAGCTTTCTTAAGGGGCTGCTCAATCAAATGCGAAGAGGAGAAGAAGGAATGGTGGATTCCAAGTATTTGTTATCCGATGAACAGATGGCGCAGTTCATCACGCATGGATTTGTTATCCTGAAAACCGATTTTTCCGATGAGTTTCATAAGTCGGTCCTGCAAAAAATGAACGACGTTTATGCCACCGAAGGGAATATAGGGAATAACATTTTACCTAGAATCCCGGAGATTCAACAGTTTTTCGATCACCCAACCGTTAGGGGCGGCTTAACAAGCATTCTAGGGCCTAATTATATGATGCATGCTCATCGGCATGGGCATTTCAATGTCGCTGGCAGCAAAGGGATAGCGTGGCACAAAGATAACTATTGGGGCAATGAGAAGCTAAGAAATCATCATCCCTGGTCGGCGATGATCTTCTATTATCCTCAAGATGTAACGGAAGATATGGGGCCTTCCGGTCTGATGCCCGGCACTCAGAATCATTATCAGCTGGCTGAAGACCAATCTGAGCATAAGCTGTCGGTATGCGGTAAAGCAGGCACGATGGCCTTGATCGCCTACGATATTTGGCATACGGCCATGCCGAACTTCTCAGAGAACAATCGGTTTATGCTGAAGTTTTTGTTTTTCCGCTTGGAAGCACCGCAACGTCCGAGCTGGAATAACACGAGATCAGAATGGCTGCCGCCACAACAAATGCTCCCCATTCCGAATCATGACTTGATGTGGGAGCATACGTGGAACTGGTTATCCGGTTCACCTGTTTGGAGAGGTTCAGACCTTCCGGCTGCCCAGGCTACTCCGGAACAGTTGAGTGACTATAAGCTGCAATTAAGTGACCCTAGTGAAACCACCGCTTTGAACGCGGCCTATGCACTAGCTTCACTCGAGCAGGAAGCAGTACCCGCCTTAATGGACGGTTTGGAGCATTCGTCAGCTATAACCGTACGCTGCTCGACTCATGGACTGGCGGCTGTAGGCAGCCCGGCTATCCCATTCCTTATGGACGCCCTTCAGGCGAATTGGAATAACCGCGACTTGTACGGCAACCTTGCCTTCATCTTAGGTGAAATTGGTGGGGAATGTTCTCAGGCTGTACCGAGATTGATTGAATTGTTGCAGGAGGATTCTGCCTTTGTCCGTCAGCATGTCGTCGAAGCACTCGGCGTGATCCAACAACCTTATTCGCTTTCCGTTCCCGCCTTATGCGACCGATTATCGAATGATCCGGTTGATTACATCCGCTTTATGGCCGGGCTGGCAATAGCCCGAATCGGGGAGGGAGCCGGGGGAGCCGTTCCTGCGCTCAAACTTGCCCTCTACGATACCAATCGTTATGTATCCGCGATCGCGGCCACCGCCCTGCAGCGATTGAAAAGCGAGGAAGCCTTGGATGTATTGCTCCCGTTTCTGCAAACAGCACGTTGGTGTCCCGTCACGACTGTAGCTAGCACATATTGAACTGCTGGTAGCACCCGGAGTAGGCTGCTCCTGGTTGATCTCGCATGTCATATAGCTCATAATAAGAAGGAGTGATGAATGGAGGTTGATGTGAGATGAGTACTGCCAAGGCTATCGTCTATTCCGCCAAAGGCTGCCAGGATTGCGAGAAAGTGAAGCTGTTGCTGACGACCGAAGGTGTCGAATATGAAGTGAAAGATGTAATGTCCGATCTATCAGCGCGTGAGGCTGTGGAAAAGCTGGGTTTTCTCGGCATTCCCGTCACGGTGGTGGGCGAGCAAGCGGTAAAAGGGTTCCAGCCGGACGAGATCAAGAAGATGCTGAACGCGACTAAATAATCGGCAGCTTGTGGCAGCCTATAATCAACGAAACGCCTCTGCGGTATAATCCTGCGGGGCGTTTTTGGTATACGTTTTTTTTGGGTTCTGGGGAATTCGGAGGCTGTCCTCTTAATTGCTTGCCTTGAAGGATGGAGGTAAGCTCGAATTAGTCGAATAAATGGGGTTCGGTTTCTTGCTGAAAATTTTGCAGAGTGTAAAAAATGGCTGGTTCAAAACAAGATTACGGTACACCTGAAAATTTCACATATGATACTTTGATCTCAGTAATCGATTTCTTATTCAGTTATCTTGCATGGGGCAGAAGCTAGGCATGGTTTTGGAAGCTTTAACGAGGTTCAACGGATTCACATGACAAGGAGGAGAGGGTATAAGTGGAAAAGCTAGCCTTGCACGGGGGAACACCCATTAGAACGAAACCGCTGCCAACCGACCGTTTAGGCGTAACTTTGTACGGAGAAGAAGAAATGAAGGAACTGTCCGAGGTCATCGCTGCGAAGACGCCTTTTCGGCACTACGGACCACTATCAACTGATGTACCGGATAAGGTAGCCAAGATGGAAGCGGTGACCCGCGACCTGCTGGGCGTGAAATATACACTGGCCTTATCCAGTGGATCGGCGGCATTGACATGCGCTATGGTAGCGTTGGACATTGGGCCTGGTGACGAAGTGATCCTTCCAGCCTTCGGATGGTATTCCGACTACAGTTCCATCGTAGCGTCTGGCGCATTGCCGGTATTCGCTTCGATTGACAATACGCTTAATCTGGATCCTGCGGATTTCGAACGCAGGATTACGTCGAATACGAAGGCAGTTATCATCATTCATTATCAAGGCGGACCTGCGCAGCTAGAGGAGATCATACAGATTGCCCGTAGAAATAACATCATCGTGATTGAAGACTGCGCCCAAGCGTTCGGTGGCAGCTACCGAGGCAAGCGGCTTGGCACTTATGGAGATATTGCCATTGCGAGCTTCCAGTTCAACAAGATGATCAGTTGTGGAGAAGGTGGTCTGCTGTACACGAATAACGAGACTTACTTCGCCAGAGCGGTCAGGTATCATGATCTCGGAATTATGCGCCCCTACTTCCTGAACCAGCTAACTGACAAAACTTTCGCAGATGATACCGTTCATGCCATCACAGGAGACCAATATAGACTGAGCGAGCTGCATGCCGCGGTCATGATCGCCCAGTTAGGTAAGCTCGATTCAGTAATTGCCAAGTGTCGGGATTATTATATGCAATTGGAACAAGCGTTCAGTAGTTTGCACTTCCGGTTAAGACCTGTTGATCCTGGACAATGCGGTATCACCTGCTTCATGCAGTTCCAGACGGCAGAAGAAGCGAAGAAGTTCAACGAAGCGCTTCGTGCGGAAGGTATCGCTACCGGTGCGACATCAGCTTGCCGGAATATGATGGCGTTGCAGATGGTGAAGCAGAAGGTAATGGCGTTCCGCGATAAGCCGCCATACGGCGCAGGGTTCGAGGGAGCCTTGACGGTAGATCGTGATGAGGAAGCGACATCGAAGCGTACGGATGCCATGCTCTCCACATTCGTAGGTATTTCATTAGGACCGCAATATACGCAAGAGGATATCGACGACATTATTGCGGGTGTTCGCAAGGTGGACGCGGGCTTGTACAGTGAAGTGAGCGGATAATGTAGGAAGCGACGGATCGACAACTATTGAACAATAGTTGTTTTTATACGGCTCGTCTGTAAGACGGGCTTTTTGTTCCGTGAGCCCCATGATCAATAAACGACGATACGGTACTGCTGGTTCTACTTGATGTTATTGCCGGGGATGGCTTATTACTTGCTTCGAGAATTTGCCTTACGAGCTATTTCAACGGGATTATGTATATTCACGATCGCAGCTTGTATCCGATTCAAGTCGTCTTGCGAAATCTGATTTAAATGCCTGTTATTAGCCAAGAGCTACAGGTGCAAAATGCGGGGGCGCTTCAAGTGCTTGCTCCGGAAACGATCAAGATGGCGACCGTTATTGTCGCAACCATACCGATCTTGATCATTTATCCGTTTCTTCAGAAGTATTTAATAAAAGAAGGCTGTCGATTAACTGTTGATAGAAGCTCGCTGGGGTCCTCTTTTTCACTTTCCACTCCTCTTGCCCACAGTGAATCGACAGCCTCAAAGGGCATATTTATTGGGTTCGATAAAAGGCTAACAAAGGATAGGAACTAGGAGGCAACTACAGATGATTCATGTGGTATGGAATGATGCGGACTGCACGCAAATCAGATTGGAAGGGCGAGCTTGTTATACGGAGAGTCTATCCGATCTGCTGCTGGACTTGGGCGTTAGCTTCAAGAAATGGTCAATGGATGCTTGGATAGAGAGTCGTCCGGCTGGATTGACCTTATTGGCAGGTGTTGGCACCGACCCGAATTGGCTCGACATCTGCCGATCCTATTGTGAGGCTGGCAATACGCTTGTAAGTATCGGTGACTTGTATGGACTCGGGGAGCTATTCGGTGTGACATCAGTTGATGCTACTCATGACACTACAGAAGGTTGGGTGGAATGGGAGGATGCGCCAATAGCGGCCGGATTACGAAGCTCATTTCATTTCTTCGGTTCCGCTACGATTAAGCCAATCACAGGCGACAGCTATGGGGACCTTGAGACATGGGGGAAGCTTGTGCGGGGGAACGGCATCGTACGGGATTTCTCGGCTATTGCGAGCAAATCCATTGGAAACGGAAAAGCTGTGCTAATTGCCGTTGATCTGATGAAGACCTTCACCCTGATCCGTCAGGGAATTAGCGTTGTCAGGGACGGCAGACCGGCTCCTGACGGGACTGGAGCGATCAATGAGAACATCCTGAAGACCGATGATGCGTCTGTTCTCGATTGGGAACGTGATCGTGCTGCCGTAGCAGAAGGCGAAGTACCATTCTATCTCCATCCGATTGTGGATGAATGGCGAATTCTGCTCATGCGGCTGTTGTACCGCCTAACGGCAGAAGCGGGGCTACCGATGGGGCAGCTCTGGTATTGGCCTAATGGCTTGCCCGCCATTGGACATATCTCCCACGACACCGACCGCAACATTATTGCGGAAGCGCATGTCACGCTGGACAGGCTAGCTGAGGCGAATGTGAAGTCAACCTGGTGCATCATTATGCCGGGTTATGACGAAGAGACGAACCAGCGTATTGTGGGTGAGGGCCATGAGGTGGCCTTGCATTATAATGCTCTGGGTACCGAAATTCCGGAGGCCAGTTGGAATGAAACGCACTTCCGCAAGCAGTTCGACATGCTACAGGAGCAGTTCCCGGATCAGCGAATCGTCTCGAATAAGAATCATTACTTGCGCTGGGAAGGTGATATTCAGTTCCTGGAATGGTGTGAGCGCAAGGGAATCTTGATGGAACAATCGAAGGGTGGTACGAAGCAAGGCAACAAAGGTTTCTTGGCTGGGACGTGTCATCCTTTCTTGTCGTTCGATCCTGCAACGGGGCATGAAGCCACCTCAGTCGTGAGTTCTCCGACCTTGTCTTGGGACCCACCATACCGGCTTCGCTGCACAGAGCAAGAGGCYCTGGCGCTGACCGACCGGTCATTCGACGTATATGGCGTCGCCCACTTCTTGTTCCATCCTTACATGGTAGCCGATCCGCAAGCACCAGTGGGTGAGATGATGGTCAAGCTCATTCAATATGGACGTAGCTTGGGTATGGAGTGGTGGACAGGCGAGCAACTATTACGCTGGTTCGAAGTGAGGAGACAAGTCCGTGTGACGTGGGAGGCGAACTCGCAAGAGGGGCAGACGTGTGTGGTTGAAGGTCGTATAAGTAGTCCGACGGAATTGCGCGGCATTACATTGTTAAGTGCAGCGCCCAGCGATGGGGACGGCAAGCGGGATACGGTGTACTGTGTGGAAGCGGATAACGAAGCCGATGTGCTGAGTGTGAAGGAAGTCGAACGTTATGGCTGCCCGTTCGTGGAGATTCAACTGAATGTTCAAGCCGGAGATACGGCCGTGACACTTCGGTGTGAAGCAATGAACGTGCAACGATAAATAGGGGAATGGGGAGTCGAACTTGCAACAGGTTCAAGAGCCCTGTTATAACAAGGGATCGTATAATATCTCAAGTTGCAATAATTGCTCATTTACCATATTCATTCTTCCATATATACTAGAGATAGAATGCTATTCACGGAGAGGACTAAATTCGATGGACGATGTTCTTAAGCAAATCCTGGCTAAGTTAGAGTCATTAGAAGCAGGCCAAAAATCGTTAGAAGCAGGGCAACAATCACTTCGCTTGGATGTTAGCGAAATCCGCGACGATGTTAAGCAGATGCTCGGTAACATAGACACTCTAGCTCTGCAAGTAGCTAAGATTGACGAACAGACACAGCGCGAAGACGAGAAACGGTTCACACTAGCCGAGATTAT
The DNA here is from genome assembly GCF_056401635.1 of Paenibacillus sp. P4_E11. NCBI lineage: Bacteria > Bacillati > Bacillota > Bacilli > Caryophanales > Paenibacillaceae > Paenibacillus > Paenibacillus sp. P4_E11. Next base: position 29,707 of record NZ_JBFUIX010000075.1, read on the forward strand.
CGAACAGATGGAAAAAGCACGTAGGCATTAGGAAAGATTGGACGCGGACGAAGACGGCATAATAATAGCCCAAAGGGCTTCTTACTATAAAATATTCACAAGCCCCGCTTCAAAGCCAAAGCGAGGCTTTTTGCTATTCTACAGCCCCTAGCTTATGCCTTCAAGATAGACGCCGACAGGCGCAGTACCTTCGGCATCAGCGTCATCCCGATGATCAGGAAGAGAACACCTAACGCCGTACCCACGAACGAATATTGGTAAGGGGTTAGATTAGGGAACAATAAAGTCATAATAAATGTCATCACGATATCGTTGTCGTACATCGAAATCCCGGCTCGTTCCAGAATCACGTACACAAGCGGAGTGAACAACATGGCGAACCCGCATATCATGAATGTAACGACAATGACGAACTGGAGGATGCTGATTGGAAGCCTGACTATGTTATATAGGACTGGCTTATAATAGCTCTTCTCCAGGAAGATACGGCGTAGCTTAATTTCCTGCGCTGCAGGTACTTGGACCGTCGAGCCGTCCTTGTTACGAACGAGCTGAGACAACATCAGGGCATCGAACAAACGCAGGCGATCGGCGGTCGCAAGGGCGAACCAGTAGATGAAGAAGCCAATCCCGAGTGGCATTAATCCGATCCCGAGCGCAAGCAATACGACGGTTACTGTGAAACTAAAGATCGCTAAGGGCATCGCGAACAACATATAAGCGGTTCTAGAGCCGATCTGCCTGAAAAAATCGAAAGTCCCGCTGCGGTGCGTATTCACTTCTGCTGAAATCATAATATCCAATCCTCCTAGGAACATTCCCTATATAAAGTTAATTCATAAGCGTACACTGACTTATTCCTTAACGTTATCTTAAGGGATTCTGAAGAAATCGGATACGGACCTGCGTACGTTTTCAGACCCCGACTTAAGTCGAGGTCAGCTGTCATAATATACAAGCAAATCGCCATACAATGAAATCACGGCGTTCATAAACATTTTTGTTCGAAGAATCGCCTGAAATGCTCCAAACATGTGATAAGAAGCATTTATAAGCGTTCATTATGGAACATACAGCATTTTACTGGCTGCAGCCAGAGTTTACGCCAAGCCTTGTAAGTTGACTGTATTTTTCGAAAACAAGTATAATGGTCATTAAAGACAAAATTCTGTCTATTCATAGTATTAACCTGAAGGAGGTGTACCTATCCGCCTTAATGAGGCGGTAGGGAGTATTTGGATAGTGACCCGTTACCCGGATTGTTACTAAATGCTGTGTTAGTTGTAGTACTTTTATTATTGAATGCTTTTTTTGTTGCCGTTGAATTTGCCATGATCAAGGTACGTGGAAGTCGGATTGAAGCGCTAGCGCAAGAAGGTAATGTAAGAGCGAAGTATGCCAACAAGATTATGGGTAATCTGAATGCATATTTATCGGCTTGTCAGTTAGGAATTACGCTCGCATCACTCGTACTTGGGTGGTTGGGGGAGCCGCTTATCGCTTCATTGATTGGTCCATGGATGGTCAAGATCGGCATGCCGGACGCTGTCATTCATACCGTTTCCTTTATTATCTCATTCACGATCATGACTTCGTTGCACATTACGATCGGGGAGCAGTACCCGAAGACGTACGCTATTCGTAAGTCGGAGCAAGTTACGTTATGGGGTGCGATACCGCTAGTGTTGTTCTACAAGCTCATGTTCCCGCTTATCTGGTCATTGAATGGAGCTTCCAACTGGATGCTTCGCAAATCCGGTATTGAGCCGGACGACGGTCACGAATCGGTACACACCGAGGAAGAAATCCGTATCTTGATGAAAGAAAGCCACAAAAGCGGTTACATCGACAACACCGAGCTTGCACTTGTCGACAATATCTTTGAATTTTCCGAAACCAGTGCACGAGAAATCATGATTCCGCGGACCGAAATGGTTTGTCTGTATGCGAATTTTCCTTTTGAAGCGAACAAAGAAATCGCCATAACCGAAATGCATACGCGCTATCCTGTGTGTGACCCGGACAAAGATAATATCATTGGTTTTATTCATATAAAAGACTTGCTCAAAAACAACGATGAGCTGGAAGATATCAAGCAGTTCATGCGACCGCTGCTGAACGTTCCGGAGTCCATGTCCATTAGCGCTTTGCTTAAGAAAATGCAGAAGAAACGGACCGCGATGGCGCTGTTGATTGATGAATACGGCGGTACATCAGGCCTCGTTACACTAGAGGATATTCTGGAGGAGATCGTGGGAGAAATCCACGACGAATTCGACGATGAACGACCTAAGATCGAGAAGAAAGACGAACAGACGTATTCGATCGATGGGATGTTATTGATCGAGGAGTTCAATGATATGTTCGGCACCGAGATCGAGACTGACGATTACGATACGATCGGCGGGTGGGTATACTCGCAGATCGAGATGCCGCCTACGAAGAACCAGAAGGTGCCGCATGGTGATTTCATGTTAACGGTAGACGAAGTCGACCATATGCGGATCGCTCGATTGATTGTGCGTAAGATGCCAGGCAGTAGTGTTGAGGTAGAACAACAAGTGTCGTGAGAGTAACATAATGCTGGCCCACGGGAGAATGCTTCCTGTGGGCCTGTTTTTTTATGTCGAATCTATTCGTAAAACGTTATCACGTAACTTAGCAAAAAGGCGGCAAGCCGACTTTTTGCTATTGTGATTTGTATCTTCGTCGAAATGCCGAAATTAACATCAGTTTTTCGGAAAATTCGATGGGAATAG
>NZ_JBFUIX010000076.1:0-31444 GCF_056401635.1 Paenibacillus sp. P4_E11
TTACTATCCCTATTACTTAGTAGCCTTTAATTCGGCGATCTTCTTAGTTAATGCATCCTGTCCTTCTCGGAGCAACGTATTTACATCGGCCGTTCCGTTGATATAGTTCAACAATTTCCCGTTCATAATGTTCGAGCCTTCACGGTCATATAACGTTGCCGGAGCAGGGTCCGGATACTTTTGGCTGAGCACCGCAGCGACATTCTTTCCTTTTGCCGCATCATTGTTAGCAAAGGCCTGTTTCTGGATGGCTGAATCTTTCAAACCTGTGAGACGTCCGTTCATCGTTGCTTCGAGCTGAACTTCCGGATTCGAGCTTAAATAGGCGATGATTTGGAAAGCAAGATCCGTGTTTTTCCCACCTTTGGGCAAAATAAATCCGTCTGAGAACAAGCCTTGACCGATATTCGGCTTATCTGCATATGTTGGATAGGAGACGAAATCCCATTTAAACCCTTCTCTCTCCAGCTTCGCCATATCGGAATTGTGAAGGAGCAGAATATCCGGCAGCATGGCGACCGTTCTTGTCTTTAAGAACTCATCCCGGGCGTCAAAAAGGGACTTGATCGGCTGCTTCGCATTCGTCGGATACATCATCTTAACCGTTTCAAATAAGGTTTTCCATCCTTCGGTAGCAACCGCAGCCTGCTCCGTTTTCGGATCCACATAAGGAAGGGCCATCTGCATTTGTATCCGGTTAAGTCCGAGAGGAGGGCGCATCCCAATATAATTGACTTCGCCTTCGGTCCGGGTTAATTTTTTGCTGAGCTCAATAACTTGGTCCCAGGTCATATTATTCGTAGGATAAGGAAAGCCGAATTTATCAAAGATATCTTTGTTATAATGCAGGGCAAAAGCAAGCGTGTTATAAGGCAAATAATAGAGTTCCCCGGTTTTCGAGTAGGATTTGATGTTGTCTATTAGCTTCGTATCATAAACGCCCAAATCCAGTCCGTGTTTCTTCGCAAGCGGGCGCAGGTCCATCGGCAGATCCAGAGGCATTAATGTCTGAATGTTCGTGACGCCTTCCCAAATGATATCGGGAATGTTTCGGGCTGCTACCAAATCCTCGATGGTGCTCCCTTTTTCATTCTTAACGACATTAAGTGTGACGTAAGGGAACTTTTTCTTCACATGCTGGTTCACATATTTCTCGAAATCGTCCAAAACCGTTTTGGTGTAAAACGTTAAAGTAACAGGCTCGGGTACCGGTGTTGCAGCAGGCTGTTTATCCTCAGGCTGCGTCTGTCCTCCGCATGCGGCTAGTAAAACCGATAAAATCATGAAACTGCTGATGAGCTTTATTGCTGCTGTTTTTTTAAACATGTCAATCGCCACCACCCTATTTTTATATTCGTTCACTTAATATTGTCACGAAAATTTTCAATCGTATGGAACGTGATATAGTTTGCGTTATGATAATTATAAGCACCGTTAATAGCCGTACGACTTACGAATAATATGTCATCCCCTTCAAATTGCCAATCCACATACTGGAACCCGACTTTTGTATCATTCTCCGGCCAGCCATTGTCCTGATAATTCAAGACGTCTTGATGAAGGTTCCAGTGCTCCAGGTCGGTTGAGGACACCAATGTCAATATATTCCTCTGACTAATGTTGGAGGTCGTTACCCGGTTCACAAGAGACCAATACCTGTGAGTAGCCACGTCATAATGCACGGTAAATTTGGACATGTTTCCTTGAAAATCGATGACTTTACCGAACTTAAGCGGTGCCGCCGGATCCAATGGGTCCACCTCCAGCATGATCGCCCGACCATAATCGGGGTTACCGCCTTTCGTATGGTAGCGCAGCAGGTTAACCAATTGGCTTCCAAGCGTGATCACAATATTCCCTTCCAGCAAAGACGGCATATCCCCACCCTCTATCGTACCGGGCCATTCTTTGTTATAGGGAAGGAATGATGTTGCCGTCCATTGGGTCGGATCCAGCAAATCCCCATCTGCAGGCGCTGAAACTACCCCAGTCGCATGGCCGCCTGTCTGCCAGGATCCGTACTCAACAGCCGTCCAGATCCTTCCATTATGCTCGACAACCGGCATCGGTGCTTTATGCGGTCCTCCCAGCTCCCTGCTGCCTGCAGGTAACAACTCGACAGGTGTGGTCCAGGTCCTGCCGCCGTCAACCGATTGGCCGATCAGCAAGGAGCCATATTCGGTACTCGTTCCAAGCATATACAAACGGCCCCGGTGCAGGAACAGCTTCCCCCAGAAGCAAGGGTAAAGATCGCAAAGGAACGTCCAATTCATGCCTTCGTCTTCGGATCGGAACACCTTCGATAAATTTTGTCCGGCATTGCCCCAGAACACATCATGTGAAGCGATCCACGCACCATCCGGCAGCTTTACAATGGATGGACTAGCAGTTGATCTCCCGGAGTACCCGTATGTATAATCATCCGGGTGAATATAGTTGACAACCGCGCCTGGCACAGCATTCGTCCTGAACAATCTCGCCGGACTTTCGGCGAGCGTCTCCCCCGTACCCCTGGCAATCGCTCGAACGATGAGCTCATAATCCTTTCCATTATCTAGATCGCGAAGTACCGTTCCGGAAGCAGTACCTGGCACTTGGAAAGTACCCGCTTCCTGAACCTCTTCTACTGTGCTCAATTTCAGTTCGTAATGCCATTCATCAGCAGCGGCCGCTCCCTCATACTGCCAACTTAATTGGAGCTGCCTGTCCCCCGGAGCCAGCCTTACGATGTTAAGTTCACTATAAACGGCCCCTTCTCCCTTTGAGGCATAGGCGAGGTCCCGTGCACTTGTATAACTCCAAGGCTGCTTCGGCTGCGGATTATTCATGGTGGTTCCTCCCTATAACCGACTCCGGCTGAGCTTCTTTCATCTCACGCTGTCTAACCATCGATGCAAGCCGTTCAAGGTGTTCCACTTCGAGGCGGTGATTTCCTTTTAATCCGGAATCGTCTTTGTTCCGGCTCGTCGTCTCGATCGGCAGCCCCAGCTTTTGCAGATGGTACTTGGCATTTATCGGATACAACTGAAGCTCCATCAAGGACGCCACCGATAAGAATGTCTGCAGTCTCTCAGCCTTGGCCAGATCGTAGCTCCATTCCTCCGTTAACTCGACGTACAGATCCGGATGAAAATTCGCCATGACGCCGCTGAAGCCCGCTGCGCCAAGCTTTAAAGATTCAAGCAGCGTCGTGGAATTCGCATTAAACAGCTTTAGCCCGCTCCCTTTCACGGCTTCCAGCTTTGCCTGAATTTGCTGCAAATCACAGCATGTGTCCTTCAGAAACTGGAACCGCCCCGTGTCTGCGCACCATTTTAACGTTTCCGGTGACAGCAGCCTTTTATATGGATAGGGGCATTCATATATGCCGAATGGGATGCTTGGAATCGCTTGCAGAAGTTTCGAAGCATTGCCAATCCATGTCGAATCGTCTTCTTCCGCTGCCGCAAGCCGATTGCTGACAAGGACAACGGCATCTACGCCGGTTTCCGCAATGCATGTCATTTCCTTAATCTGGTCTTCGAGCTGATCCGAAATATGTCCGGAGGCGATCACCTGAACCCGGCCTGCTGTCTTCTCCTTGACGAAACGGGCGATCCCCTCCCTTTCCTCGAGGGTTAAATAAAACATCTCGCTGGACTGGCAAACAGCGAACAATCCATGAACGCCCCGATCGATGTACCATTCAATCATCTGCTCCAGGGCTGCGTAATCTACCTCGCCGGACTTGGTGAAAGGTGTAATCATTGTAGGCCATACGCCATTCGAAATCGTCCTGCTAATAGCTCTCTCCTCACTTTCCATATCAAATTCTCAATCCAGCTGCTTCTTGACGCGCGCAGCACATCGAAATAATCTACGGGATTCTGAAGCGCCCAGTCGGTGCCAAGCAACCTGTCCGATCCGGGGAGCCTTTCATCGATAACGCCGTGCGCATATGGAGTAACATGGACTGCAAGCTCTCTACCGTTCGATACGTCGACAAGTACAGCCCGACCGGATTCCGTCCCGTAGTCAATACCGATTGTATACAAACTCATTGCTTATTCCTTCCGGTTATCGGTAAAGCGGACCGAAGTTGGTACAAGCCCAGTAATCCGCCCCTATCGGGTCGTTCTCTCCAAATGCGGTGTAAGTACTCGGTCTGAGGATACGATCCTGAGGCACATTATGCATGCACACCGGAATCCGCAGCATCGAAGCAAGCGTGATCAGCGGTGCTCCTACATGTCCATAGCTCACAAAATTCGCGAATGCCCCCTCTTCGGCCGTCAATGACGGGACGAATTCCGATTTTCGGCATCGCCGCATAGAGCTGATCTTTTTTTCGTGCTGGTCCCATGTAATCCCCCCTTAAAACAAATTCGTTCTCTATTACAGAACGAAGTTCTAAAATAACCCCAAAAAAATTGTTCCCAAATGCAGAACAACGTTCTTACATTCATATCTTATTATACTTTACAAATGATTACAACGAATTTTTTAATATGAGGCTGCTCAGCCCCAGCCTATGTTCTATATAAAAAAAAGGATAGATTATTAAATCTTATCCTCAATCAATCTAACAATTTCTATCAATTTTAAGGCGTGTTCCTTGATTTTATCTTCGTCAAACCTCAAGGAAGGGCCGGACAGGCTGATCGCTGCGACCACCTGCTTCTTTTTGTTTAATACAGGCATCCCGATGCACTTAATTCCATATTCATGTTCCATATTATCTATCGAATATCCGCGGGACCGAATCGCTGCCATTTCTTCTCTTAGCGTATCGTCATCCGAGATGGTATGATCCGTATATTTCTTCAAACCTTTTGCAATAATCCCATTCAGGATCTCGTCCGGCAAATAAGCCAGCATCGCCTTCCCGATCCCTGTGCAATAAAGCGGTGCCTTGACACCCAGCATGGAACGCGTCGAAAGTTGATTTTTGGGGGAGGAGGATTCCAGATAGATCACTTCGCTATCATTAGGCATACCCAAATAAACCGTTTCATTCGTGGAAGAAGAAAGCTCCTGCATATAAGGCAGGATGACCTTCCTGATGCTGATGCTGCTGGAAATAACATGGCTAAGTTCGAGAATTTTGAAGCCTAGTCTGTACTTTTCATTTTCTGGATTTTGCTCCAAATAACCCATCTTTACAAAAGTATCCACGATATTATGCACATTGCTTTTATACAAGCCAAGCTGTTCACTGAGCTCAGTAATGCCAAGCTCGGGAGAATTGACAGAGAAACGGTCCAAAATGCGGAGGGCTTTGTAGAGGGATTTTACTTTGATTTCTTCAGCCATATCGTTCTCCATTTCATAACAAGGTTCTATATGTATCTTTCTATCTTACTGTTTTCTCTCCCTTTTTTCAATGAGAAAAAAATAAGATCAGCTCAAAAAACACCCGGGCTGTGACTGGCTTGTGCTGCTATTTGGGGATCTGAACGACGAGAAAAGCGAGCCACCTTTATATAGTTGACTCGCTCAGCTGCAGCTTCATTCAGGCGTTTTATGTTGGCCGAAACCGATTATTGAACTGTTTGCGGCCCCATTCTACCGCTAGTTTTATATTCCCGGTGCCGGTAGGTGTTGCCTCTTTGAAAGCGATCGAAATATTGCTGGCGTCGGCAGTAATGAATGAAATCCCGATAGAATTGGCGTCGGCCGACAGCGCCGTTGCCGTGTACCATTCCGGGGTGACTCCTAATTGATGGGCCACTTGATATGTAACATTCCCGCCATTGACAGTCGCAATTGCCCTCTGACCAGTAAAAACAAGCTCATCTCCAATGTAAGATGCCTGAGACGGGGATGAAATGGAATCCCATACTTTGGTCAAAGTCGTGTCTTGCTCTGGAGAATCCACTTTATCCCAGTATTCGAACGTACCTTGCGGGTACATGTCGTACGTATACTCGAAAACGCAATAGTTCGTGTATTTGGGGCGGCGGAAATACAGCCAGTGTTGTCCTGCCGTATCCGCATACAAGGAGAATTTGGCATATCCATCCGAGGTTCCGTTAAAGCCGTCGCCATCAACTGTGAATACAGGCTTAATCCCGCCGACTTCCTTTCCGCGCGCTCCAAAGGCAAATTCAGCAGATGCAGAACGATATGAAGCCTTGCCGTAATCCGTAACCATGCGGACCCGACCGCTAAATAGAGATTTGTCTCCCCCAATGCGGCACACCCGAAACCATTGCGCATAATTCTGCACGCCCGGTTTAGGTTCGCCGATGTCCCGCAGCTTCTGATAACGCAAATCCCGCCATGTGTTTTTCCAGCTCTCCGCGTGACCCAGATGCGAAGTTCGAACAGGCCCGTCAAAATTAAAAAAACCTGAAGTTTCCGGGTAAGTAACCTGTATGAAGGTACCGGTGAATGGTTGACCCTCCGGCGGCTGTTCGCAGCGGAATACGCCGCTGGAGTCCCGGATGGTGCCTTTATTGCCGAAAGCAAGACCTATGGAATTGCCGGTTTTCCAAATGTTCACTTCCAAAATAGCGTTATACACTTCATGCTGTGCGCTGTTATACGTATCATCGCCAATCAATATTCCGATTTGGGCGTCGCGAACGCTAAGCGAAACGTTACGGAACGTGGTATAGCCATACGAAGGCATGTTGGCCGTTCCCGGTTGGCGCTTGAACACGATTTGACGCTTGCAGTTGCTGATCGAAACATTCTCCAGTGTCGTTCCCTCGACCCAGAAATTGCGGGTGTGGAGCACAAGACCGTCGCCTGCCGTGAAACCGTACATGCTGATATTACGGAGCTTGAACCCGTATGTATCCGATACCTCTACTGCTGTCGAATTCGGATTATTTCCACCGTTAATCGACAAATCCATGATAGAATGGCTGGTGCCGACAACGGCGCTCCACGTCGTCGCGTTTCTCCAGTAACGGAATAAATGCCCATCACCATTCCATATTAGATTGGTCACCCCTACTCCTTCACCGGAAACGATTACATTCGGAGGCAAGTCAATGTTACCGCCTGATCCCGTGAAGGAATGCGTACCCGCAGGGATCAGAACTACTCCGCCCAGAACGGTAGCCGATTGCAGTACCGACTTGATGGCGGCAGTCGGGTCGAATGGCCACAAGGTAGAATCGATAACCCGCCAGACCGGCTTAGCCCCGCCAACAAGCATGACGCCGTTGGTTCCATCCAACGCATCAGCAATCCCAACCTGATATACCGCCACCCAGGCCGCTTCGCCAATGCCGCCATCTGCAGCAGGATTATCGGCTGTGGTTGTATGAGGGCGGGCGCCAGCCCACCGGTATCCGGTCGTTACGCCGTCTGCTGCAGTGTATTCCAAGATGTCCCACTTCTGTGTGATTAGTACCTGTGGCCGAAAAATCCCGCGTGCACGAAACGGGTCTCCTGTCTGATTGTGATTTCCATATACGGAATCCGTAACGGAGAGCTCCTTCCCGTCGACGATTCCTGCCGTAGCGCTGTATAGTACGGCTGCGGCACCTGCCATGCCTATCGATGCGAGCAGTTTTCTACGGGTCAACGTTTCGTTTGAATCCTTACTTTCGGTCATGTTTCATTCCTCCACATCTCGATTAGACTCTTACCCTTCGATCAATTTTTATACTTCACCTCCTTTCTTGTACCCGACAAATTGAAGCGGCGGCACATGGAACCGCTCTTGGGATTTTTCAAAGCCGCTCGTTCGACAGCACAAAGAAAGCTTGACTGTACAGTTAAATTCTAATTTAAGCGCTTACATTTGTAGGTTATTAGCATGTTACCGAGTAAGGCTTCAACCGCTGTCGTTGATACTAACTCATGCTGTCTTTCAAGAGAGTTTGTCGACCACCTCCAAATCAATTCCGCATTAGCCGTGGAAGGAATGCGGCCCAACATAACGGAATGCTCTCAAGTACTGATCGTTCCAAGCTGGAATAACCGATGCCCTCGTCGATAACATGTTCACTTGGTTCGCCATCGACGTTTCATCCACCGTAAGCGGTGTGGCTGCGGGAACAAATATCCTTCGCATAGTAAATGTTCCCACAATCCATCCAATCCTTTCTTTAGTGACTAACATACTTCACTAACCCCGCCTATTGTTCTATATTACAGAACATAGTTCTTTCATATGAATAAAAAAATAATGAATTAAGTTTATTGTTCTGTATTAGAGGACGATGTTCTATTTAAGAATAACACCTGATTAACAATCCATCAATACCAACTGGATAATCTTTCACTTTTAATAGCTGTACCAAAACCACCCTAATGCTATTCCTGACGAACGCTACCCTGATACCGCATTGGATTCCCTCGTAAATAGGACGAGGTTCATACTCATGTCTGAACCTCGTCCCCAGATTAGGGATTATGCCCCGATTACCGCCCCTTCCTCCCATTGCGCATAGACGAGCTGTTTGTAGGCGCCGTTGCGCTCCAGCAGCTCGGCGTGTGTGCCATATTCAGCCACCTGGCCTTGCTCTAGCACGTAAATGACGTCCGCATTCTCAACGGTCGACAAGCGGTGAGCAATGATGATGGTCGTCTTGCCCTGCCGTATCGCATCCAGATTACGCTGCACTTGGCGCTCCGTCTCCAAATCGAGTGAGGAGGTTGCTTCGTCGAGCACAAGCACCTCGGGATCGCTGATGATCGCCCGTACTAGCGCGAGACGCTGACGCTGCCCACCGGATAGCGTGATGCCGCGCTCTCCCAGTACGGTATCGAAGCCGTCTGGCAGATTGCGGATAATATCGTCGGCGGCACACAGTCGGCACAATTCCATCAGCCGCTCATCGTCGATGTAATCCCTACCAAGGAGCAGGTTGTGGCGAATCGTATCCGCGAACAAATACGGCTCCTGAAAGACAACGGCCACTCGCTCCGTCCATTCGTTCAGACCGATCTCATCAAGCGGCGTCCCGTTCACGAGTAACCGGCCCGAAGTCGGGCTGAAGAAGCGCAGCAGCAGCTGGGCGATCGTCGACTTCCCCCCTCCGCTCGCCCCGACGAGAGCGATTTTGCGACCGGTCGGGAATGACAAGCTCAGCTCGTTCAACACGTTCGGCCGATCGGACGTGTATGCGAACCGGACCCGCTCCAGCTCCAGCTGGCGAATCGGCCCCTGCAGTCTACTGCTGCCATAGTTTGTTTTTTCCCCGTCGATAACTTCTTTTATTCGCTCGCCGTAGGCAATTTGCTGGGATAAGCCCATCACAATCTGAAACAGCTGCTGCATCGAATCCATCGCTTGGTTAGTAAATTGAAACACGACGACGAACACGCCTACAGACATGGATCCATTAAGCACTTGATATCCGCCTAGGGTGAACACGAGGAGCCGCGCTCCCCAACGTACAGGTTCACTGCATAACATCTGCTTGTTGAACCACTTGGCCTCCTGGAGCGCTGCGGCGAAATATCGTTTAAACAAACTGCGGTATTTCTCCGCCTCCCATGATTGGCGGTGGTACGCGACCACCTCGCGGGTAGCAGAAATACCTTCCTCGATCATGACGACCAAATCCGATCGCTTGGCGGCTACGTCCTTGCTGATCTCCTTCAGTCGCGGCGAGAAGAATCGTCCAAGCAAATAGTATACGATGCTCAAGGCGAGAAGGGCGAACAGCAGCAACGGACTGGCCCATCCGATGACCCCAAGCAGAGTTGCTGCCGTGAATAGCTCCTTCACCGTCATCGGAGCCTCGCGGGCTACTGCGTTAGCGAACAGCATAACGTCCGTAGACAAGTTGTTGACGTATTTGGCTAAGCGTTCTTTCTGGAAGCTTGTGAACGGTATGGAGCGATGCAAGTAAAGAAGCAGTTCCTGCGCGAATACCCGTTCAAGCTTGCACCTGTTGCGGTGAAATACCATAGGCCCGCAAACAGACAATACAGAATTGATGATGTAAGCGGCTGCAAAAATAAAAATGACCATCGTCAGCTTACCGTACTGGCCGTTGATGAATACATCGTCGATCAATACCTTTTGAATCGCCACAGTCGACAAGTGCGACAGAACCTCCATCGCCAGCAGGAGAAAGGACAAAGCGAACATCCATTTGAATTTCATTACGTGCGGCAATACCCATCTAAGTAGGTGCATGAAGCCTCCTTTGTTCGAAGCCGTTCGCCGATATGCGGCTGTCCGGTTTTATATCAAGCGCTGTGATTGCCCACTAACCGGGCAAATGCTCCACCTTTGCGAAGCAATTCATCATAGGTACCGCTTTCGGTAATTCGACCGCTCTCCAGCATAACGATTCGGTCGTAGTTCTGCACGGTGGATAGCCTGTGGGCGACCGTAATGGTCGTTCTGCCGATCAGCAACCGTTCGAACGACTGTTGTACCTCTTGTTCGCTGATGCGGTCAAGAGCAGAGGTCGCCTCATCGAGAAGAATGATCTTCGGATTTTTGAGCAGCATACGGGCGATTGCGATCCGCTGCTTCTGACCGCCGGACAGCTTAACACCCCGTTCCCCAACAACGGTATCGTAACCCTGTGGCAGCGTCATAATGAAATCGTGAGCAGCCGCCTGCTTCGCTGCTTCTACCAATTGTTCCTCCGTGGCCTCTGGCTTCCCGAAGAGCAGATTGTCACGCACGGTCGTTCCGAACAAGTACGTCTCCTGGAACACATAACCGACCGCTTCGTGCAGCTGTCCGAAGGATAGATCTCGAATCGGCACGTTATCCAGCTCAATCACGCCTTCCTGCGGATCGTAAAACCGACTCGCCAGCTTCAGCAACGTTGACTTACCGCCGCCGCTCGTGCCTACAATCGCAACCCTCTCGCCAGGCTGCACATGGAGGTGAAGTCCCTCGATTACCGGATTGCCGTTCGGATAACGGAAGCCGACGTTTCGGAAGCGCAGCTCACCGCGGATTTCCGGCAAGAGGACTGGTCTCTCGGGGTCCTCAACATCAGGCTTCGTGCGCATGAGGTCGTACAACTTTTTCACCTGAAACATATTGGTCCTCAGATTGATTAAACTTTCAATAATCCACGTAATATTCATGATTCCGAAGAAAAAATATAGGATAAAGGCGACGAATTCGCCGACCGTGAGGGTACCTTCCCTAATAAACACGGCTCCCAAATAAAAGATGCCGACTGCACCGACAAAATAGGATACATTCGCTACAATCGAGCGGCAGTAAGAGAAAAAAAGCATCCGTGTCCACGTCCAGTGCATGGACGCCTGCGCTTCGCCGTGCCGGATCCGATCCCAGCTGTCTGCTCCGCTTGCCCGCAGCTCGTAGACCGCAGAGACGCTTTCGTACGATTTTTTATTCAGTTCGTTACGAAGCCTCCCGAAATTGCGTCCGTGGAAAAAGTTACGACGGGTAATGGACGGTCCACATAACGCGGCAAGCAGAGTGGCCGGTAAGAGCATCAATGTAAGGCGCCAGTCGATCCAAGCCATGAATACAACGTTCGCCAGCAGCAGCAGGACCCGCTGGGCCATACTCGGGAATTGCCAGCGAAACACGGCGGTTGCCGCCCCAAGCTCGTTATTCATAATCGACAACGTAGACCCGACCGTATTACGCTCATAATAGGATACGCCAAGCTTGCGCAAGTGATGAAAGACCGCAGCCTGCATGTCCCGTGAGGCGTTCTCCGCGACGATCCGCTCTGACATCGTTCGCAGTGCACGCGCCGCGAGTACAACCACGACTACACCGACAAGTGCGCCGACGAGCCTGAAAAACTGGTCGAAGTCCCTGCTCGGCAGAAGCCGATCGATCATATACTGCGTTGCCTTCGGGATGATCAGTTCTCCCGCTGTCATGAGCAGCCCGGTCAGGATCACGGCTGCTAGCAGCCAGCGGTAGGGCTTTAAGTAGGTTAGCGTCCACCAATAGACCGGCAACAGATCCCTGGTCGATAATACGTTATCTTTCGAAATGGAAACTCCCCTCCTTCTTCTTTACATCATCTGGAAGTATCTCCCTATTATACTGGCGATGTTCGTCTATTTCTAGCTGCAATATTTGCGTAACACGTCCGATAATCAACTATAATTGAACTTTCCACAGCTCTGAAACTCTCCCATGCGCATACCCATCTTTCACTCCAATAATTCAATGGTAGGGGACAAAAAAAACAACACAATTGGGGTGTACAGAGTAGATAATACTGTGATACTTATTAATTACTCTCCCTCTTGGAAAGTTCTCTCACATTTGACTTGATCTTATTTAAAAGTAGTTCTTTAGCACTGAATTAATAGAAAATTATGTTATTATATAAGAAAAAAGGAGGAATCAATAATAATATGAAAATTCGTGTTTTGGTCACATTTATTATCTTAGTGCTTTTCATACCTACATTACATGCGAGCGCACACTCAGGAAGAACGGACTCTAGCGGAGGGCATAACTGCTCTGATGCATCAAAGAAGAAAGGGCTCTGCTCGGGGTATCATTATCATAATGGGGGAAGCTCAAGTGGATCTAGTGGTTCAAGTATTCCAAGTAAGCCAACTACTCCAACACAGCCATCATCACCTTCAGCGACACCAGCGTCCAAACCACAATTGAATGATATGAAAATTACGTTCGCTATGTATGGAGTTCACGTCAATGGTCAAAAGATTGATAATCAAATAAGTAAGTATCCTGTGTTTGTATACAAGGACATTACATATTTCCCTATGACTTGGAATTATACTCAAGCTCTTGGCTTAAGTATTTCCTGGAATGCTAACACTGGATTATTTATATCTAAAGACAAGTCGATTCCATATCTGGATCGAGTTGAACTAGATACTGGTGGCTATCAAGTACTTGGTGCACAAGCGAGTGCAATCTACCCTACTTTCAATATATTTATTAATGGCACATGGTTAAATAATGGAGCTGAAAGCTATCCGTTACTAACATACAACGAAATTACATACTTCCCAATGACTTGGAAGTTTGCTGTTGAGGAGTTAGGATTAACTATCAAGTTGGATGAGAAAGATGGTTTTTTCATTGAACGGCCGAAATCATCCCAGTAACCTTATGAAATGAACAGCGGTAATAATGAGATAATAATTCTCGAATTACCGCTGTTTAATATTGGCTCTTTTCTTAAAAATTGTTGCTTTACATGGTGTATGCTAGCTGCTTTGTACAATCCCCTGTGGACTTCAGCAATATTGGAACCTATCGATTTCGCATTTGCGGCCGTACTGTTTCTGCTGCTTATCTTTTGGAAATTGCCACCCTGGATTGTGGTTATCGCCGGAGCCATCAGGGGAACGTTAATCGGTTACTTTTCCTAAACACCGCAATGGAATATATCCGTTATACGGCTGGAACAGCCTAGTCCTAAGTTTTCTGATCATCCCCAAGGGATCATCTATGGCATGGTAATATCGGTCGTTTATGGGTCGGACAGCATTATTCGTGCTTACTAATTTAAAACTTCTCCTTTGTTTGGCGATGCCCACACCAGATGAACGGTATTGAACATGTAGTGTTCCATATGATGAATATGGATCGGGGATTGTTGAAAAATTTTAATCATATCACGATTCAAATGACAGCCCACAATGCGCAGGAAAACCGGCTCTATAAATGTTTGGGTATTTCCAATGAATCGGTTTGAACTCAGGCCATGTTCCATTAATAAGATTTGGCCGCCTGGCTTGCACCACCTGTTGAAAGATTCTAACACTCGATCAGGATTATCGTAACCGCAAAAGGATAATGTTGAGACAATGGTATCGAATGAGTTATCAGGAAACGATACGGATTCAATATCATGTTGTATGAATTTCGCCCGAACTTGACTAGCTGCGGCGGACTCTATTGCTTTCGTTAACATAGCACTGCTGAAATCAACAGCTGTCACATTCACGTCATTCGGGTAGAAGGTAAAATTCGCGCCGGCGCCAACGGCAACTTCCAGTACCTCCCCCTTTGCACCCTTGATCAGCTTCTCCCGCCATTTCCGTTCCGACTGCTTCTTTCTTCTCATATCGTACATCTTGGATTGATTATCGAACTTACGGATCAGCTTCTCTTTGTTCATGAGACACTCCTCCCTGGATCGCTGTGATATAATCAACAGTAATCTACTAAGATTCGTTTTGTGAGGCGAAGTTGATGTTCATACAACTATTTAATCCGATTGAACCGCTACAACAGCATATCTCTCTCATATGGGCCTTTGAAAATCCGGAAGGCATTCCTCCTGAAGATGCGCGATTAATTGCTCCAAACGGATGTATGAAATTTATTTTCCCCTACAAGAAGCGTGTTACCAGTTATATTGGCGACTCAATCAATGCTCATACCCCACATTCGTGTATTATAGTCGGACAGATGCGGAATCCAGTAAACATTGCGTCGGAATCCGGTGGTGGAACGATCGGCATCGAGTTCAAAGCTTCTGCTGCCGTGCAGTTCTTCAAATCCAGGCTGAATGTTTTTACAGATCAAGTTCTCAATATTCAAGATGTATGGGACACCTCCGGAACCCTTATGCAGGAACAATTAAGCAACATCGAGACTGTGATTGGCAAAGTCGAATTCATTCAATGGTATCTCCTGAAACAGATGGAAACCGAGTATTCGAATAAGATCGTCGAGTATGCCGTTTCAAAAATCATAGCAAGTTCCGGGTTTGTCACTATTGCTGACCTGAGCGAAGACGTCGGGTACACCAGACAGCATTTATCCCGTTTGTTTGCTGAATATGTCGGTGTTTCACCCAAAGAGTTCGCTCGTATCGCACGATTCCAGCAATTCTACAGCCGTATTAACACAGCTGCTACAAATGAGATACACGATGATCTGTATGACTATTATTATGATCAATCCCATTTCATTAAGGAATTCCAGCGATTCGTTGGTTATACCCCTGGTGAATACAAGAAGATTCGGAATGATTTCGGGAAGCTCTTTTATATCAAAGATGTTCCATTTTTACAATAAGCAGAGACGAACTCTCGGCTACAATAGACGCATACGGAAGGAGTGATAACTTATGTCCATTATCAAAGAAATAATTATCGAGTCGCCTATTCAAGCGGTTTGGAGAGCTTGGACCCAGTCGGAGAAGGTTACGAAATGGTTTGCACCGGCTGCCGATATTGAATCGTACCAAGGCGGAAAGTATGAGTTGTATTATGACCCGTCAAACAAAAACAGCATGAGTACAATAGGATGCAGGATCCTGAGCTATCAAGAGCCTGACCTGCTTAGCTTTAATTGGAAAGGCCCTGATCAATCTGCACCGGTGATGAATGGTGACAATGAGCTAACCCTAGTGATTGTTCAGCTAGAGCAGGTTGAGAGTGGAACTAAAGTGATTCTGGAGCATTCCGGATGGGGTCATACCAAAGAATGGGATAGTGCTAAGCAGTGGCATATCGCGGCGTGGGAGCAGTTGCTTTCTACTCTCAAATCTAAGATGGAACTGAATGAAATCGAATGACACAACAAATCGGTATTGCCGTTATAGCTATAATGTAAGATAAGTTCAGCCCAATAAAAGAATAATGAAAGATTCTTCCAATAAATAGCAAGAAACCGCGTAGCATCAAGCCTTCGCGGTTTTTATTAAATAACGGTTTTATTATGCTGGTACACCTACGGTGTTGCTTGGGCGTATGGCTGCTCTTCGATTAAAAGCAGATTACAAACTCCCGCTATTTCGGATTGTTCATATGGATGAATTGTGGTTAGCATGAGTAATCGCATGCCTCTTTGATCCCTCAATGCTGGTAGTCAGTAAAAATTGAGCAAGATAGTAGGAGATCATCACTCCGTATGCCGACCAAGAAACCGGCGAGACAAACATATTCCAAGCAAGCAGCGAATCCGACATGAAGAACAAGATGGCGCCTGCTATGGCAATCCAACTTCTACTAATAACAGCGCTCCAAATCATGATAGAAATGACGAGGACATACACCAACACCGGAATCCATAATCCGGTATCTCCACCTACTAAGATGCCTTCATGAAGATTGAGTAAGAGCCAAAAGGAGTAGGCCGCAATCGGAATTAACACAAGTAAATGAAAGGGAGAAAACCGCCAACGCGTTACAAAAGCAGCCACATATGTGAGATGCGCAATTAAAAAAGCGATCAACCCAAACTTAAACCATTGCGATCCGGACAACAATAAGAAACTATCGCCAATAGAGGAGAGAAATAACCCTGCTATGATYAAGGTTTTATAAGGTCTGGCCACGTTTCGCATCGATGCGGCCAATAAGATCATGAGGATGATCGTGCCTGGTTTTAATATCCAACGCATCGTCATATTGTCACCTGCTAGTGCAAAAAGATAACCTATACCTGACACAATAATAGCGACTATGAAAAGCTTTCGATACATGTCAATACCTCCAATAAGGGGAATAATACCCTTGTTTTCTACATCTAAACTTAATATGAAACCAGGTTTACACCTAATGCATGAGCAATTCCTTTAGCGCCCTGGTCCATAACTTGATCATGATTCCATATGAACGCAGGTTTCAAGATCGGGGCCAGGCGGTTCATCCATTTCTTATTTGCATTAACCTGCCACACATATTGCACATGCGTTAGGCTGCCTGCTTGCGATAATTTCCATACCCCTCTACCCTCCAATTCTCCTGTAGCTCTGATTTCTAGAGAATAGGGCGCTTCTTTCTCTACGATTTCCGCCACAAATGCTAGTTGATAGGGGAGCTTCGTGCGGAAAACATACTGATACTTATCGCCAATCCCATCTTGCCTAGTGCCTTGATAGATTCGTTCAGAACTTACTCCCCTCCACCATTCGCTATACTTAAATCCACCGATCAGTTCCCATACTTGATTGACTTCAGACTCAAATTTCCAATTTGTTTCGAAATTATACGCATACAGCGTCATGCCGATCCTCCCCAATAAAATCATTTGTAACCCGATATAGTCCATATTTACGTTAAGATGATAGCAGTCTGAGGTTAAAAATGGGTAAAAAACAATAAAAAAGTTACTACGGCGGACCTATCATCATCAATAGGGTTACGGTATGCCCAGACTCTCCACTTCGCTTGACGCTGTATGTTAGCAATCGAGAAGAAACGATAGCATCATCTATTTGCTAAAATAAAATGGACACAGAAAATCTCGAAGGAGCTGTTTTATTATGATGAATGGAACAAATTTTAGTGTTGTGGAAGCGGGTTCTTTTGGCGGTCTTCTGAGTGTGACGGAGGGCCCTTCTGCAGGCAAGTACTTTCTGAAAGACAGGCTTGGACTAACTGGCATGGAAGTTTCTCTTAACCAACTGCCGAAGGGAGCGGCGGTCCCGTTCTACCACACACATCGCGAGAATGAGGAGCTATTCCTTTTCATTGGTGGCTGCGGTCAGTTCCAAGTGGATGGACAGATTTTTGAAGTTAAGGAAGGAACAGCAATTCGCGTAGGACCTGAAGGCGAACGCACGCTCCGCAATAACGGTGCTGGGGATTTGTATTTCATCGTTATACAAGCCCAAGCGGACAGTCTTCGCCAATGGGTGATGACTGATGGCATCATTCTGGATAAACCGGTGACCTGGCCGGAATAGTGATTATATGTTTGGAAAGCAAAAATCGGTTTCTTCCTCTTTCGAGTCTTCTTGTTCGAACGTAAATGCATAACTATTTCAATAGACCGCCTCTGCGAAGGAGACGGTCTATTTCTTACGTCACTATAGTCTACGCCCAATTCAACGAGGCGGAATTTTATACTTTCTTATATATTGACAAACCCGGACGTTTCGCGTCCGGGTCGGTAATCATTTCGAGCCTAGTCCATCGCATTCGTTCACTTCAAAGCGTTCACGAACTTGATAAGGAAGCCAGCCGCTTCAGCGGAAATTTTCTTTCCTTCTTGTGCATTGACTTCATGGATGAAGGCGTCGAACTGTCCATGTTGAAGCTTGGCAACAAGCGAGTTGACGATGCCCTGATCGCCATTGCCGATAATCCAAGCTTTCACGAGCCGGATCAGGGCATCCAATGTTACCTCTACGGTTACCGTCGTTGTTGCCGTTCCGGCATTTCCCGCCGCATCCGTCGCACCAGCAGTAATCGTGTTGTCACCGATGTTCAAGCGATAGGCCGGAATATTCAACAAAGGAGTCGAGCATGTACTGTAAACGACGCCGGATATGGTATCCGTGGCGGTACAGGTAACGAGCACGTTCTGATCGACGGTATAGGTCCCTCCTCCACTGATTTTCAGAACCGGCGCGGTCTGATCGATCGAAAAGGTGACCGTCTGCGGTTGTTCCACATTTCCCGAGGTATCGACCGACCGGAACGAAAGCGTATGAACCCCATCCTCCTGGAAAATCAGCGGAACCGCATAAAGCTGCCATGTCGTTCCGCCGTCCAAGCTGTAGACGGTCTTCGCAACGCCGGACTTTTCGTCCGTCGCGCGCAAGCTCACCGTGACGCCGGATACGTACCATCCGTTGCGCTGGACGCCTTCCAGTGCCGCCGTGGTCGTTGGCGGGGTTTCGTCCGTGACTTCTTCGACCGCTAACGAAAGAAGAACCGGCTTTAGCGGCTGCAGCGTGAGGCCAGCAGTGTTCACCGTTGTGCCCTCGATCAATTCCGCTGCAGCGGTAACGGCTTTATTGTCGATCTTGACATAGACGGTTTTCGGCTGCGCCGAATAATTGTCAATGTTGATCAGCCATTTGTTGTTGACCTTCACACTTCTCCATTCCACATCCTTCACCGGCTCGCCCGTTGCCGCATCGTACAGCATGACGCTGTTCAAATGAAGAGCAGTGAACATCGGGAGGATCATTCCGCGCAGCTGGTCGGCCGACGATATCGATTCCAGCACAGTCGACTGGCCTAACAATTTGCTGCGGATGTCTGCGGGAAGCGGCTGGTTGTGCTCGTCGAAGCGGAGAGAGTCGCCGCCCAGCACAACGATTTTCCCGCCATTGTCGGCGTAGAGCTTCAGTCGGCTTAACGTATCCGCTTGAATGTGGCCCGCTTTGGGTACAATCACCATTCGATAGTCGTCCAGTTTGCCTTCCTGTACCTGCTTCTCCGTAACAAAGCCCGTCTTCAGCCCGCTCAAGCTGATCGCTTCATAAGCTTTCCCCAACATATCGGGATAACCGGAATCATACACCATCGACGGAAGCGAGTAGAGGATGGCGACTCTCGCCTTCTCCTCCTGTAAAGCCGTTACCTTGTCGGCCAACCGGTTCAGATCGAGGTTCGTTTTGCCGACGACAGCCGCGACATCCGGACGGTGCATGACGCCTCCGGCAAAGTCGCTATTCTTATCATAGGTCCGTTCCCATACCCAGATCGTCGATCCGCTTCGGCCATGAACGGCTCCCTGCCACAATACCGATTGGACATGCGGCGCCTGCTGCGGAATGTAGCGGTTATCGCCGTCCGGGATGATATGATCCTCCGAGTTGAACACCGGCGCTTGCTTGAGCGAAGCCTGCAGATCGTAAAACTTCAGTTCGCTCAGGAAGCTGGCTTTGCCCGAGCCGTAATAATTGTGGCTGTCGTCGCCGCTGATTTGGCTCAGAGCGGCGAACTGCTCGGGATCGATACCCCACGTAAGCGCCCCCGTCGTGAAGGCGCCGTTCATGATTTTCGCCTGAACCGGGATGTCCGGCGCAATCTCATGAATGATGTCCGCCATCCACTGATGCCATTCCGAGAACAGCTCGTTGTTGAACTTGACCCAGTCGTAAAAGGCCGGAGTCGCCTGAATATTGCCAGGCATCGGCACTTCGTCAAAGCCGCCGTAGCTCGAGCCGTATATGCGGTTCAAATCGGCGACTGTCCCATATTCGGCCTGCAAATAGCTGTGCCAAGCCGGCAGATTGGCGTTGTCCACGTTGGATTTGTAGACCGGTTCGTTGCTCAGCGTAATGCTATGCAGCGACGGATAATTCTTGACCAGAGGAATCAGGGCACGCAAATAGTCCTCGATGATCTCTCTTGACTTCGGCGCGTCGAAGTTGAAACGGATACTGGCCTGGTTGTTGCTGCGGGTTTCCGGCCACATCTCATAAGCCCATTTCGGAAAATACTGCGGCGATATAAGCAGATTGACCGCGATATTATGTTCGGCCGCATTCTGCAGCACTTTCACGATGTCATTCTGAATCGCGTCGGTGGTAATCAGGTAATCTTTGCCCGGTGTTGTCTGGGGATCGTCATCGAAGCCGGGATTCAGCAGCAAATTCGTTGCGCTGCCGACTTCCGTCATGCTGACATCGTCGATCCAGACGGCGCCGACCGCATTCTCGGACAGAATGACGAATGGAAGCGACGTCTCGCCTGCTCCGGTCGTATATTGCGCGCTTACTTCCGTCCAGTCGTACGTGCCTGTCGGGAACTTGACGCGGTTCGTCCAACCGTTCCCTCCCGGGAACCACACATTCTTGACATTGTCGCCCTTGACCCACACTCGGAATTGATACGTCGTGCTCGGCTTGACCGAGACATTCTGTGTCACGTTCAAGTACACTTGCGGCGTTAACGGAGATGTATTGGTAATCTTGAGCGACGCCTGGCCGGAATGAACGACCGTTCGGTCAGTCACCGCGTCGGCCTTCACGCCGCCTGCCTTGTTCACGCTCCAGCCCGGCAGCGAAGCGGGCGGCAGGATCACTTTGTTCGGTCCGGTTTCAACCTGAATGATGTTGGTTCCGTAATCACTGAATTGCGGGATGTCCTTGCGCACCTGGCCAAAGTGTCCGTACCCGGTGAAGAAGACGGCGCCCTTCTCCGTTGTGCCTGCAGCTCCCGTCTTCGTATCGGCTACAAAGGAGTACTTGTGGATTTGCGGGCGGCTTGAGCCTGTCACATAGCGCGGAACGTCCCACGGCTTTTTGCTGCCCTGGAGGTAATCATGCAACCTGGACTCCGCATCCGCGTACAGGTTTTCCAGCTCGCTCGCCACATAGGCCGCCCGATCCAGATACCCGTGATCGATATCGTCTCGGCCATATTCAATGAAGTTTCGGATCACCGTCACATCGACCGTCTCGTAATCGGTCGGCAGTCCCTTCGCCTGCACTTCGCTGAGCAAGCTCTGCAGCGCCGGCAAACGCGCCGCGAGGCTGTCGAATTTGGCGCGCAGTTCCGCAGGGTTGGGCGACACCTTGACCGCTAGCGATGTTTCCCTGCTTTTCCCCGTCGCACTTTCCGTCACAACCGTTTGAAGCGTTGCGGATCCGGCCTGTGGGAACGTGACGTTAACGTCCTTCTTCAGCATCGTGCCGGCAGGCAGATCGACCTGCTCCCCCAGGTTAAGAAACGGGATGGATAAGTTGAGATGCCGCGGCTGATTGCTGAAATTCGGTACGTATACCGAGTACACACTCGGTACTCCAGCCGGGACTTCGGCCTTGCCGTCCATCCATACAGCCCATTGGTCGCCTTGCGGAACAAACTGAAGCTTGGCGAATTGAGTCGGATCCTTCCCTCTGGCGATGCCGCTCGTCCATTCAATCCAACCTTTCCGTCCGTCCCCGTCGTTATCGTTGATCAGGAGCGTGAACGGAATGCTCGACCTTGCATTCAGACCGTCACTGAATATCGCTTTCCACGGCATTTTCACTTCGTATACCGTCTCGTTGCCATTCCCCGATGTCTTGAGCGTTACCGCTTCCTTGCCTAGCGTCGCTGTTCCGGAGTTCCAGCGCCATACCTCCGGGTTGCCGTCGACATTCGCAAAGCCATATTCCGGTCCGTAGGTGGCTCCATTCGGGCTGAAAGCTACCTGCACGCTGTCGCCCGTCCACATGTCTGCGCCGGAGAATGCCTGATGGACGTTGTCTTTCACTTTGACGCCCAGATAGAAATTGTCCGCATCATAGGCGAACTGAGCTTTGGCGGACAAATCGTCCGCGCCGCCCCAGCCCCCGCTCAACACTTGGGTAGAATTCGCAGGAAGCGATATGCCCGTATAGGCCCATTCATCTAGGTTCCCGTCCATTTGGATGCCGCTTGCCGCAAATACCGGCAACACGTTACCGCCGCTCGTCCCGTTCAAGAAGGCGTTCCAATCCAGCAGAGTCTCGTTGTCGCTGCCGGAGCCGACGCTGTAGCCGAACGACGTCACCGCGCTGTCGGCTAGCCCGGGCCTGCTTGCGTAGGCTTTAATCAAGCTGGCCCCGTTGATGACAATCGGCCCGGTATAAGCCGTTCTGGAGACGGAAGTGGTCGGATTCGTACCGTCCAGCGTATAATAGACGGCCGCGCCCACCGTAGCGGTCGACAGCGCCACAGGCGTTCCGGGCGTCACTTGTCCCGGCGCCGGACTGGCTGCGACCGGCTGAACGAGAGTCCAAACTGCCCGAAGGTTGTCGAATGTATACGCGACCTGCGATCGTCCTTCCAGTCCGCTGCTGCCGGTGTACACGTAAAAACTAAATTGATTGATATGGCTTCTCGGCTTGGTCAGCGTCGACAAGTCGATGGCGACAGTATTCCACTTGCCCACAGCCAGTTTGCCGATCGGCGATTCATAGAGGACCCCCGTATCGTCCGTTATTTTCCAATACAACGGCTCCGACGACCCCGACGTTTGCGACGAAGGATAGATATCGACCATCAGCTTGGACGCATCGGATAAATCAAGCTTAGGATTCGGACTCCAGGATTCGTTAATCCAGCCGGTGACGTTCGGATTGACCGTATACGTCATCTTGGTAGCGAACTGACCTTCCTTCTTATTGTCGTAGACTTGCTCGGTAACGGCTTTCCCGGCGGAATTGTCGCTACCGATCCAAGCTCCCGGCGTTTCGAAGCCGTTTATCAGCTCCGTCTGCGGTACATTTTCAAAATCACCGTTTTGCAGCAAATTGGCTGTCGTACCGGCTTCGCTCATCGTCATATCGTCGAACCAGACGCGATTCGTTACATTCTCTAACATGATGCGAAAATCGAACGCCGTTTCGCTCGCTCCTGTCGTATAAGTCGCTGTCACCTTCTGCCAATCGTAGGTACCGTCGGGAACTCCTTTCCGGAAGCTCCAGCTCGGTCCGCCGCCGAACCATGCGTTGTGGACGTTGTCGCCCTTTACCCATACGCTAAGCGTATAGGTAGTGCCCGGTTTAACCGGAACGCTCTGCCATACGGTCAAATAGACATTGGACGCCTTGGGGGATGCGTCGGTTAACCATAGCGCATGCGTGCCCAGGTGGGTCGTAACCGAATCCAGTCCATAATCCGCATCCGCTCCGCCATTCCCCTTGAACGACCAGTTGGCGATCCCCTCATGCTGAGGGAGTACGGCCGCGTATGCCGTTAACGGACCCAACAGCCCCGGCAGCGGCACACCCGCAACACCGAGCAACAAAATAAGCGCTACTAACATAAGCCCTGCTTTTCTCAACATCCGTCTACCTCCTGATAAATGGCTTGCCCGTTATCTCCTTATCCTTTGACGGCGGAGCTTGAGAAGCCTTGAATGATATACTTCTGGCCCAAGAAGAATACGAGGAGCAGAGGCACGACGCTCGCTGTGGCGGCCGCCATCATCATGTTGTAGTCCACACCCGCTTCCAGCATGAAATTCTGCATGCCAAGCGGAACCGTATAAAGCTTCTTGTCCAGTAGAAAGATCAGCGCGTTCTCATAATCGTTCCAGGTCCATGTAAAATCAATGATCGCGAATGTTGCCAGGACCGGCTTGGAGAGAGGCAGAAACAATTGAACAAAAATCCGGAAATGCCCCGCCCCGTCAATGAAGGCCGCTTCGGATATTTCATGGGGAATGCTCATGAAAAATTGCCGGATCATAAATACGCCGAATACCGTAAACAGCCCCGGCAGAATGAGCGCCCAATGGGTGTTATAAATATGCATCCACTCAAACATAATGAATTTGGGGACAAACAGCACCTGCTGCGGAATCATCATCAGACACAGGTACAGCAAGAAAATGACGTTTCTGCCTTTGAATTCAATGCGGCTGAATCCATATGCGGCCATAGCGGCCAACAACGGCGCTCCGATCATTAGGATCAAGGAAATTTTCAGAGAGTTGAAATAAAAGAGGGCAAATCCGTCTCCGGTCGTCCAAACCTTGATGTGGTTGGTCAGCACCGGTTCACTGGGAATCCATTGGATCGGGTAGGTGAAGACGTCCTTGGCTTTCTTGAACGAAGTGCTGATCATCCAGATCATGGGCGACAGCAAGAGCAGGCTGGCTAGTGCCATGATGACGGTGTTCATGCCTTTGCCCAGCCTCTCTTTGATGATTCTGGCGCTTCTCGGATTCATGTCGCGTCTTTCCCCTTCCTTAGTAATGGACCCACTTTTTCTGACCTGCCCATTGAATTAGTGTAATGCCAAGGATGAGCAGGAACATGGTCCACGAAACGGCAGACGCATATCCCATTTCATAAAAGTTGAATGCCTTCTTGTAAGCGAAAATGGAGAAAACCGTCGTGCTGTTGGCGGGTCCCCCCTGAGTAATAGCATAGATCATACCGAAGCCCTTGATGGAGCCGATAAATCCGGTAATCATCAGAAAAAATGTCGTTGGGCTGACCAAAGGCAAAATAATGAGGCGCAAAAGTTGCCAAAACGTCGCTCCGTCCATCTTGGCGGCTTCCAACTGCTCCGGGGATATTTCCTGCAGAGCGGCCAAATAAATAATCATGTTGTACCCGATGCCGCCTGCGATCATCATGACGAGGACCGCATACATGGCCGTGTCGGGGGAAGCAAACCATCGAGGCGGTTCCGCTATGCCGACCGATCGCAGGAAGGCATTGATGGGACCAGAGGAGGGCTGGAACAGCACCATCCAGACGAATGCAATCGCGATGCCGYTGGTAAAATAGGGGGCGAAGAAGAAAGCCCGCAGCGTCTTCTGGAAATAGGCACGATTATTCAGAATGACCGCGATCAGAAAACCAAACATAATCGAAATCGGCACAGGGATTAATAACATCAGGGTATTTTTGACCGAAACAGCGAATAAGTCGTCTCTCACCATCATTTTGAAATTATCCAATCCGATAAAATGCGGCGGCTTCCCGCTAGCGAACACCCAATCCGTAAACATCAAATAAAAGGAGAACAGGGCAGGAATCAGCATGAATATCGTCATTCCGATAAGATTGGGGGCGATGAATACATAGCCGAGCAGCCTCTGCCGTTTCATCCAGTTCACGATTAGTCACCGCCTCTCTCTATAATTAGGGGTTTAAAGCAAAGGAGAAGCGCAGCACAAATGTCCTTGCCCTCCTTTGGCTTCTAGGCATCCTATTTTTTGGCCGCTTGGAGGTTCTCGTTATGCACCCGGGCCAGTTCCTTCGCACCTTCCTCGGGAGTTAGCTTCTGAGTGAAGACTTTGTCATAGACGACCTGCTGCTCGCTTCCCGTTTTTTTGTCCAGACGACTTAATCCGAGCGGGAGGTTGCCGAACATAACCCGCTTGATGGAATCAATGTCATAGGTGTTCTCCACGTCCTTGAACATCAAACTGACCGCCTGATCGACGGGAAAATCCTTGGAGGAAGGCACTCTGCCCCCTGCCGCCATCGGCAGCATCCCATTATCCGCATACCACTTGATAAATTTCCAGGCCGCTTCCGGATTCTTGGTGCGAGGATTGATGGAGAGCACATCGCCCAATCCGCCGGCGTTGATATAGTCGGTCTGATCCTTGTTTACCTTGGGAGCCGGCGCTGCCGCTACCTTGAAGGTACGGGGATAATCCTTCACATTGTTGGTGGTCCTGAAAATCTGGTTGGTGGAGAACAGCATCGCCGTTTCCCCCTTCACAAACATCTGGTCAAGGGCTGGCTTCGAGGTGATCTGCTCCGTATGGGGCATGATGCTCTTGTCCTTGAACATCATGTTCGAATACACCTGAAGCGCTTTGACAGTCAGCGGATTATCGAAGGCCGAGGTGCCGTCCGGTTTAGTGAACAGCAGACTCTGCTTCAGCATGGAGCCATTAAGGGGCACATTGAAGTAATAATCGGTCTGCGCCGCTCCCCACACCTTGTCTCCCTTCAGCTTGTTCGCATAATCCCTGAACTCGTCGAGACCCCAGTCCGTGGGAACCGAGAGACCCTTGGCATCTAGCATATCCTTGTTCAACCAAACAAAGGACAAACCTTTCTGGGTGGGAACGCCGTAATACTTGCTGTCCACCTTCCACAAGGAGGCGCCTGTGCCCATTTTTGCGTCCACGTTGTAGTCGGTGAACTTGCTCAGATCAAGAGCGTTACCCGCTTTGATCCGCTTCTCGTAGAGGCCGAAATCATAGCTCATGTACATGTCCACCGGCTGGCTGGACATAAGCGCCGTATCCAGCTTCAGGTTGCCCGCATCGTCATTGACGAACCGCACATACTCCACCTGAATATCCGGATTCTGCTTGTTCCAGTTGTCTACAACTGCCTGGGGACCGTTCTCGGCCGGTACCGCTCCCCACATGGCAAGCTTGATCGGGTCCTTATTTGCCGTGGCGCTAGGCGCCGTGCTTGCCGCAGGCGAAGCCGTCCCCCCCGCTTGATTACCGTTATCCTTTCCACCGCAGCCGGCAAGCGCCAGAGGCACTGCCACAAGTGCCGCCAGACCTGCACTTATCCATTTTCTGTTTCTCATCTTACCTGTAACCTCCCTAGAATCGGATGTTTGATTCCTCCCAACTTTACCAAGCTGCGCCTTATCTTCTTAGAGTTGAAACTTACAGGTTGATAGGACAAAACTTAGAGATTGTTCTCCCTCCTGAACGAACTGGGCGTATGTCCAACCACGCGCTTGAATACCTTGATGAAATAGGCATCGTCGGCAAAGCCCGTTTGAAAGGCGATCTCCTCCACACTCAGCTTGGAATGCAGCAGCAAGCGTTTCGCCTGTTCGATCCGGATATTTTGCAAATACGCGATTGGCGTCAGTCCGGTTTTTTTGCCGAACAAAGTGCTTAAGTAGTCCCCATTGATGGCTACCATCTTGGCTAAATCCGTTACCTTGATATTTTCCTTGTAATGCTCCAGCATATATTGAATCACCCGGTTCACCTCGGGATGGTCCGTAAAACTGACATTTTCTTCTTTACGGTGCCGGATAAGCTCCCGTATGGTTTGCAGCACATGCGCAAGCAGCGATTCATGGCTGATGGCTGAGTTGATTCCCTCCCGATCCTCCGACTTTCGTCCCGCCAGCCTCGCCAGGATATGAAGAAGATGGGTCGCCAGCATTTTCACTTCTATGTGGGAGAACGACGAGGCTTCCATGCTCTCCCACATAAGGGCTGCAACCTCGGCGCATTTGGGTTCATCGCGTTCTTCAAAGCACCGGATCAGCTCGGCTTCCAGCTCCGTGATGGGCTGCAGCTTGTGCCGTTCCTTAATCGAGCTTGCCTCACGGCCGTACCAATCGCCGTTCAATTGCTTCAGCGCCCGCCGCCAATCCTGGGGCAGATGGGCCAGACTGCTGCCAACTGCTAGTCCAACTGGAAAGTCCGACTTATACGAGCGGACATTCTCTTCCTTCCTATGGAATCTCCAACAAAAGAAGGTTGTCTGTCCTCCTTCATAGAAAGATTGGACCAACAGATACTCTTCCGGACTGATACCCGCCTGATCCGCAGCAGCGGGAACTCCTCCGCTCAACACGGTAATAATATCAAGTCCCAGACAACGGAATTTCTCCGCCGCTGCAACCGTTCCGGCCTGATCCTCATGAGCCGATGCGCCTGTTTCCCAGATGCCCGACCAGGTACGATGATAATGAGGATAAAGCGCCTCTCCCGCCACCTTAAGTTCTTCAAGCAATTCCCCCTTGATCTGAGCAAGGTTCTCCAACAGAACATCATCATCTAATGACAGCTTTAACAAATAGTTAAAGGCGCCGTATTGGAGGGCGTCCCGGGCGTAATCAAAATGGCTCATGGCCGTCAGCATAATAAACCGGCTGTGGATTCCCGCCTTCCTCGTTTCCTTCAGCAGTTCAATCCCGTCCAAGCCCGGCATGACAATATCGGCAATCACTACATCAGGTTTGATGTCCAGGATAGCCGCCAGAGCCTCCCTGCCATTTCCTTCCTCTCCCGCAATGCAAAAGCCGTGGCGTTCCCAGTCCACAATTTCCCTAATGGCCTCCCGGACAAAACTTTCATCTTCCACCAGCAAAACCGTCCACATGCCCACCATCTCCTTCCTGTGAATAGGGCGTCGCAATCAGCAAGGGCAGTTGGACCCGAACGAGGGTCCCTTCCGCGCTGGATATAAATTCAATGGTGCACTCCCGATGAAAAAGCAGTTGCAGCCTCTCTCTCAGATTGCTTAGTCCGATCCCGTGTCCGCTTCGCCTTTCCGGCCTTCGAGCGGCCTCTTCCATGCCGATGCCGTTATCTTCCACCTCCAGAATAAGCTCGCTTCCTTCAGCCCTGGCCCTGACCCAGATGGTACCACAGCCATTTGCCGCCTCAAAGCCATGGACGATGGAATTCTCAGCCAAAGGCTGCAGACTAAACTTGGGAACCAGTGCGTATTGAACCGAATCATCCATTTCATAGATGATGGTGAACTGATCCCGAAAGCGAAACGCCTGTATGGATTCGTAGGAGCGCAAGAGCTGTATTTCTTTCTCAAGGGTGATCATCTCAATTTCCGAGTTGAGGCTTGCCTCGAGAATGAACCCCAAAGACGTGCAGATACCTACGATCGCTTCCTGCTTTTCTTTTCTGGCAATCCATTTGACCGTGTTCAAGGTGTTCAACAAAAAATGTGGGTTCATTTGGGAGAGCAGCATTTGGAAACGAACCGCCTGCTTTTGCCGCTCCTCCAGCTTAAGCTTGTTAATGAGTTCGACGACATCATCAATCATCCGGTTAAAGCTTTCGCCAAGGGAGCGCACCTCGTCTGTTGCATCCTTGCCGATGGAGATTTTGACATTCAGCTTCTTGTCCGATGCTTCCTCCATGCTTCGCTCCAGGACATACAGAGGTTGGGTCATGCGAGCAGACAGGAAGATGGTAACCAGTATGAATGTAATGACCAGAATCGTAAGAAACAAGTAAAATATAAGCCTTAACCGCTGGATCTCTTGCTGCAGCTCGCTTAAAGGTATTTGACTGACCACATACCAGTCTAGCTCCTCCAGATAGCTGTAATTGACAAGAGACAACGCGCGTTCGTCCTCGAAATGTCCTTCCTTGGCCTGTGCAGACATGATACTTTGCATCATAACGTTGCTGAAAGCTGTTTCCTTGCTCTGCAGCACGATCTCTCCTTGGCCGGAAAAGATGGTCAGATCCTTGTTGGCCGGGCTATCCTTCAACGTACTGCGGAACCATTCTTGAATGTTGATGCTGATACGCGCCAGTCCGTAATTTCCCCGCAGTTGGTCATCCAGAATGGTGTACAGGCTCAGGAGCTTGCTCCCTTGGCTCCCGCTCACATCATTCCAATCATCGGCCATCCAGCGGTATGGACGTGACCCGCTTTGCAGCTTATTCAGCCAATCTTGCAATTCATTCAACCTATTGGTCAACTGGCCGTTAGGCGCATAGGAGGTATATACATTGCCCTTACGGTCGATAAATCTGAAATATAGCTCCGTCTGATGGAAGAAGAAGCTGTTATTGATTCCAAACATTTTGCTTTCGATCGCTTTCTTTCGGTCAAGGGGATCATACTTGTCCGGATCGTGCATGATCTGAATTAGACTCTCGTCTTGGCTCAGCATGATATTCGCCTTGTAGGCGAAGGCCATCATATCCGACAAGGACACATACACCTGCTGCATCCGTTCGGTCATGCGGTCCGTCAAATCCTTTTGGCGGATGGATTCGAAATGCTGGAACAAATAAAAAATAGCGACACACAAAGGAATCATCAGGAGGGTGATGTAGGCCATGAAAAGCCTAATCTTCAAGGTGTTCGGAAACAAGTGCCGCCAGATTGCCATCGTGTATGATTCACTCCTCATATCGTAGTTGGATGTCTCCATTATAAGTTGCGTGACGGAGGTATTCATACGTTCTCCGAAAGAATCGCAGGATTTGTCGAACAAGCAAAAACGCCTCTGTCCAAGAGCAAGAGGCGCTTTGCCCAAAACCATAGCCGGTCTTGGCTTACATTCGATTGTATCACGTGAAAAACGGAGCCAGTAGATTCAAAACTTGTAGATTCGTATAACAATTCTTAGAGTTGGAGTTATTGTATTATAAATAAGAAAAAGAGCAACCCGTATTACGCGGTTACTCTTCGCAATAAGACAGAAAGGTGACCAAGTGAACTACTAGCTCACGCACATTACCTTTCTTTCGTAACAATTATCTCAGTCTATGTCCTGATCTTCAATAGACAGGCGCTGGGTATTTGTCGCCGTGAATGACCAAATATAAATAGCACACCCCCCGCAGTCATTGATTACCCCATGTCGATCACTACAAAAATGCAAGGGGTAAGCACCTCAATTCAATTGATAGATGTGAACCATATAAGGCGAGAATGTGTCCGTGTAGGAGCCGCTGCTTATGGTAAGGTTCCTATTTTCATAAACTGGCGAAGCAGAGGTTTTACCTGTCAGACCTGCACCTGAAAACGTGGAAGTGACATTGTAACCTGTTTTATTTACCGCAAACAAGTAACGTGCGCCACTGTATTCCCGTACCTTGATATCAAGATCCGAAGATGAGGATGTAATATTTTGAGTAACATCTGGTGCTGCTATCACATCTTTCAGCACTTCCAATTCCTGATTTAATACTTTATACGTTGCCCATAGTGGAGGGCTATCTGTTTTCATATACCATAGAGTAGGTGCATCAAAGGCATAAAATGCCGTAGATTTCGCTCCATGATTAATCGCAAGATAAGTCATAGCGCGAGTCTCCTCTGGAAGGGGCGCTCTATTCGTAATTCCGTATGATTGGATAACTATGTTCACTGCCTTTCCAGTCGCCGCAACGACGTCAGTCATATCGCTTACGTCTGTAACAGAAGAATTAGGAATGGGATAAGAATGAGCAGACATTATGTCCGTAGCGCCACTATAACTCCCCCCTTGAATGATATTTTTTGTGCCTAGGTTTAAGTATACTGGGTGATTGGAGTCTAAGCTTTTAACCGCGTTATAGGCTGCCTGCATGGTTGCTGCAGAAATCGCATGACCATCAGGCTCATCGTTTAGTACCCAATAGAGTAGAGCCGGATCATCTTTATACGTATTTACCGTATTTGTGATGTAAGTAAGATCCACTTGGGTATTATTAAGATATAAAGCAGCTGCAGCTTTTAAACCAGCTGCTTTAATCTGAGAGAAAGCTGTAGCAAAAGTGACACCACCTCTTTCTCCAATGAGTACCGTGTTGAACCCCTGTGCTTTTAAATCCGTATATTCTGCTGGTTTTGATGTAACTACTGAATACATAATACGTGGTAAAAACGTGCTTCCATTAAGAAGTATTGCTTTGTAGACATCATTAGTTACACTGGTGGTGTCTGGAATTGCCGGGTAAGTATACTTA
>NZ_JBFUIX010000077.1:0-30285 GCF_056401635.1 Paenibacillus sp. P4_E11
GCTATGATGGCTTCGGGCGTATTGTCGACCAACAGTACGAACGGTTCAACAGATTCCGGTGAAGTTCCGATCTATCCGGGTCAGCAATTCACGCAGAATGAGGGTGAATCCTCCGATACGACGGCCAATGTATCCGGTCTGGATATCCATACATTCGTCCAATCTGCATCTCCTGCCGTAATAACGAAGCTCCTGGAGACGATTCAGCAGATTCGCGAGGAGAATGAGAAATTTATTAGTGATGTAAGCAACGGGTCAAAGCAGGTCGATCCCAAGACCGGTTTGTCTCTTGGCGATCCAGCAACGTTGAGCCAATTCGGAAGCAACCTGAATAACTTGATCGCTAACATCGCGAAGAGCGCACTTGAGGAGAATAAGGTAGATAAAGATACGCTACAGTCCTTGATCGACAAGGCGAACCAATCTACCACGGGCGAGAAGATCGACTTGAACAATGTCAAGCCATTCGACAGATCGATTGGTGTTGATCCAGCAATTCAGAAAGCAAAGGAAGAACAGCTGAAGAAACTCCAAGCGGCGCGTCAGCAGCAACTGGAGAAGGACAAGAAGCAACGGGAAGATAAGCAGAAGCAAAACGAGGCATTGCTAAAACAATTGGAAGAAGCAAAGAAGAAGCAGGAACAGGCTAATAAAGACGCTAAAGATAAAGCCAATAAAGACGCAGAGGACACATACAGGAACGGTCTAAGCGAAGTAGAGAGACAGAAGTATGATGAAGACAAGAAGAAGGCCGAGGAGGCGAAGAAAAAGCAGGAGGAGCAACAGCAGAACAATAATGAGACTCCTAAACCGACACAGCCGACGAATCCACCTGCTAACAATGGCAACGGAGGGGATACAGGGACGGGAACTGATCCGGTTCCGGTCACAGCTCCGGCTGCGCCAACTGATATATCTGTATCCAGGACTACGATTAATAAGACAACTCCGAATGAAACCAGCATTAAGCTGAAATCAGCTGTTGGCACTACGGTTCAATTGGTAGAAGGAGAAACAGTTGTTCAATCGACAGCTGGTCAAGGCAATACTCCATCTACGATAAGTTTGACTGGATTGAGTGAAGGCGTTCATTCGTATAAAGTCCGGGCGACAAATGCGAATGGTACAAGTGCTTCGGTTCCTGTACCTATGATTATTGTTGACCTGACTGCGCCAAATAAACCGGTTATTACTTCGCCGGTAGGTCCGTTGGTGACAACAGATACGACTCAGACGATCAAGGTTCAAGCAGAATTATTGTCGCAGGTAACCCTATATAAGGACTCAACTGTAATCGAAACTAAGACCGTCGATGCACAAGGCTCATCTTCGTTTACGGTCCATAATTTATCCGGCATTAGTACATTCACGGCAGTAGCGGTTGATGCAGCTGGTAACAGTAGTCTATCGTCGGATCCACTCACAATAACCGTGGAGGTGATTCCGACCGTTACGTTTACAGCTACACCTTCTACGCTGACTGGACCTACTACACCGTTGTTGCTTAATCCAGGTCAAAAGGTGAATG
The DNA here is from genome assembly GCF_056401635.1 of Paenibacillus sp. P4_E11. NCBI lineage: Bacteria > Bacillati > Bacillota > Bacilli > Caryophanales > Paenibacillaceae > Paenibacillus > Paenibacillus sp. P4_E11. The sequence continues at coordinate 1,529 of NZ_JBFUIX010000077.1, forward strand.
TGGACGTTGAATTGAATGATTTCACTGGGACCAACGCCATTTATGGAGCAGAATTGCATTTGTCATATGTGGGCCTGTTCGAGTGGGTAAATTCTTCTACTGATCCTGCGTTTTACGAGAATAAGATATTTGTACCAGATACAAGTGTGGGCAGTGTAACTGAGAAGTCAGTTTATTATGATAAAGAGATTGTGTATGTGATATCGAACTACTCGGAGCCTAGCTCTTCTGTGGTAAGTAACATCGACGTTTCGGGAACGAAAAAACTGATACGGTTTACGTTGAAAGTATCTGACTCATGGGTAGGACCTGTTCCAGGGGGATTTGAATTGAACTTGATGTTAGTTAACGACAGTGGAGCGAAAATCACAGATTTAAGCGCCGATAACTTTGGAGGTGGCGTGTAATGAGCCGACGTTCATCGAGATTTATATCTATTATGCTAATCGTCGTATTGACTATGGGTCTAGTGCCCTTGGTCGGATTAATATCTCCTGGAGTTGCTTCTGCAGTAAATGCTTCGGGTTGCCCCACTGTATCGGGTTCGGTTTATTCCGCAGTATATAGTCCGGACACGGGAATGACGAAGTGTTCTTCTACTGATACAAATGAGTTACAAGAAATCAATTTGTCTATTGTAAATCTTGAGGCTCAATCGAAAGCTACTTATGATTTCATGTTTGTGGACCCCGGTTACAAAGGTCAATCCTTGAAGATCGTAGATGTGGATCGTGAAGTTGTGTCAGAACAAGGTTTTATTGATAGTGAAACTGGAACCGGTCATCTATTCAATGTGCCTGTTGAACCGGATGAACTACTGTTCGCCGTTATTGGAAACAACGGAGAGAAGACTGTTCCGATTGGGTATTTCTATAACGACGCTCTGCTGATAAAAGTAAATATTGTGCATGACTCCAGACAACCCGTATTAAAATCGTTGAAAAATGAAGACGGTTCAGAGTTGACGATTATTAGTCCGGCAGCAGGTCATTATTATCTCTCAAACGTATATGACGATTATTTTGACGCATTGATCGAAGAGACAGTGAATGGTGAGAAGCACTACTATATGTCCCAAATTGATATTTATAATGACTATGAACCAGGGCCTGATATCTTGCGTCAAATTGAGTTGGATATCGATGCTCAGGATTGGCATCCCGTGACATCAAGTTTCAGAGTAACAAGCGTAGTGGGATCACAAGTGTTGTCCATCAACAATCAATTTAATAGTAATTCGAGTCATCGGAACTATTCGATTCTTAATCAAGATTTATCCGATTATAATGCCACCGTGCACTATTTCATTCCTCTTGATGAATCTATTGATCTCATACAATATGTAGAGATTCAAACAACGGATCATACGTATATTTTGTCCAAACCAGTGGGTCTATTGACGGGAACTATACCGCCGCTTTTGACTCCAAGCCCTAGCACATCACCAAGTCCAACTCCCACACCAACGGTTATTCGGTTGGAAGGAGATCCAGGCAAGATGAAGAGCGTAAGCTTTAAAACTGAATCGTTAGACAGTGACGTTTCTGCAGATATTGGATTAAGTTTTGCGACACATGCATTTGAACTAATTGAATCTTCCATCGACATCCAGACAGACCGTACACAAACAATCCATTATCAAGAAAACTTGACACTTGGGAAAATTTCCTACTTTTTCAATGGTTATTACTTTGAACGATCAGAGTTTTTAGCTAAACAGTTGGCGCAATCTCAATCATCTGAGTTGACTATCGGCGAGAAAGTGACAGTTTTTGATGTAAGGGCAGGAATGGTTCATGAAAATAACACCCGAGACTACTTCCCAACTTTACGGACCGTTTCTGGTGACGTCTTGTCATTATCGGATATGGCTGAAGTTCCAGAAGTGGATGGGAGTTTCCAGTTGTATCAAGAGGGTGCTCCATCTGATCAGTCGTCTATACAATATTATTGGGGAAATTTCTCGATTCGCTTAGATGATATTAAGGGCTATAGCATGAAATTTACACACGGACAATTAGATGAAAGCATTTTTAATCTAGGTACAAATGTCAAAGAAGTGGATGTTCCGTTAGTCTTTATACAAGTAGCGTTATTGAATGATGCAGGATTACCGTCCACAGAACCATATGCTCATAAATCTATTTATCTGGAATCTGTTTACCCGCAGCCATACTACACAGAACCCATTATTGTTGAAACGGATGAGAATGGCAGGGGTGTCACTCGCAATGTGGCATACGGGTTGTGGAAGGTCAAGACAGTCCCGGGATTTTTTGTTGATGACTATGTTCAAACTAGCAATGCGGACATAGACGGCTATAACTTTAATAAAGCTGTAGACGGTAATTTGACGCTTAACGCGATTAGGATTAGGACTGAGGGTCCTTCGAGTTCAGGGCCTATTACTATAAAGGATTTGGTTCGGTTCTCGAAGGGGCTCATCGAGAGTCGTAACCTCGACTTTAATCAGGACGGCTTGTCTAACAAAGCTGACTATCAATATTTGCAATCCCTAACAACTCCACACTTTCACCACATTCCGGATTGACGATTAATATCGGCATTACACCGAATAGGATCGTTCTGGCTTGAGTTCCAACATTGAGTTATGCGGTATATGATGCCATTCGACTTTGGCTCATAACAAAATAAATGGATTAGAAGGAGCACGCAATGAAACCTTTGCGCAAATTAAGCATCCCTGTTCTAGGAGCAGCCTTGCTACTTGGAAGCACAACCGCGGCGTGGGCTGCGGTTCCAGTGGAGCAAGCGATTGTCGGGAGCGATAATCAAATTCTGGGAAGCATCACCACTGCAGCCGGAAAGGGGGACAATGGAGAATCGAACGGCGCTGCTGCTTCCGCTACATTCCGTTCCCCATGGAGTTTGCTGCCGCTGGCTGACGGTTCCTTACTGGTGGCGGATTCCAAGAGCCATCTGATTCGCAAGTTCAGTGGAGACCAGCTTACCGCCTATGCCGGAATTACGTTCAAGAGAGACCAGTATGACAATCCGATCGGCGGGCTAGTCGATGGCAAAGCAGCGGCTTCCGTCTTCCAACAGCCCAAGGGATTGGCCGCCGATCAGCAAGGCAATGTATACGTCGCGGACGCGGACAATCATGCGATCCGCAAGATCGACACAGCTGGCAACGTTACAACTCTAGCGGGAAGTGGCGTGCTAGGAAGAAAAGATGGGAAAGGCAAGGACGCCAGCTTCTATTCTCCACAGGATGTGGCTGTTGCAGCCGATGGGAGCGTATATGTCGCGGATACGTTAAATAACGCTATACGTAAAATTGCGACAGACGGAACCGTGACGACTCTGAATGCTTTGTCTACTAGAGCGGTTGAAGTCGCTCCGGGTCAGGTGGTGCCTGGGGGAGATTATGCGAACGGTGACTTGAAGACGGCTAAGTTCAACGAACCTGCCGGCTTGGCGCTCGATGCGAAGGGTAATCTTTATGTCAGTGACACCGGGAATCAATTGATCCGATATATCGATTTGTCTTCGGGTAAAGTGACTACTGTGGCAGGTGCGGTTCCTGCTGGAACAGCATCCATCTATGGGAAGAATGCGTTGTATGCTGAAGGAGATCTAGTGGACGGGGAAGCGAGCCAAGCTCACTTCAACTACCCCAAAGGTCTTGCTGTTACACCACAGGGTGGATTGTTAGTCGCGGATAGCTTGAACCACTCGATCCGTTACATCAAGGATGGAATGGTGTCGACGTTGGCTGGCGATCTCGACGGTCTGAGCGGATTTGCAGATGGTCCTGACCGTAAAGCGGGCTTGCAAAATCCTACGGATGTTGCTGTAACCTCGGATGGAAGCGTCTGGATCGCGGATGCTTATAATAATAAGATTCGGAAACTGGCCTTCTATGAACTCCCTGCAGACATTAGGGACGACGGGGTTATCAAAGTGTTGAACGGCAACAATCGTGTAGTATTCGAAGCAGCACCCGAGAATGTAAACGGTCGGGTATTAGTGCCAGTACGTGCGATTACGGAAGCACTTGGTTATGATGTGAAATTCAATGACGATGCGACAACTGGCGAACGAACCGTTCGGTTATCGAAGGGTAGTGTGAGTGTTGAACTTACGATTGGTAAGGAACAGATCAAACGGATCGTACCGAATTCGCCGGTCGTGACGAAGGTGATTGATGTCGCTCCTTATATTAAGTCAGATTTGACCTATGTTCCCATTCGTTTCTTCACGGAAGAGCTTGGCCTTGATGTGCAATGGCACGGGGCTACACAGACCGTTATTTTAAGATGATTTCCCTACACAGATGAATGATCGACTCGATGATGATGCCGGCAGAAGTGCTGGCATCTTTTTATAAATTTTGGGTATTACGTTGCATGCAAGATGAGGAGTGGGGAGCAGAATGAGTCGGTTTATTAAATTTATGTTAGCTTTATGCGTTGCTGTAAGTGTCAGTTTTTTTTCCTCAGCCTTAATCAGTTCTTCGAGAGTACAAGCCAAGGATAGTAGAGCCGCGATTATCTCCTCGATTAATGGAACCGTCATGGTAACGAAAGCAGGAGGCTCCAATGAGTATCGAGCTTTTGAGGAGATGAGCTTAAATCAGGGTGATCATATCCGTACAGAGTCTGGAGCCAGCGTTGTGCTTAAGATTGTGGATCAGGATGATGAAGTCACGATTGGCGAGAATACGGAATTGTATATTTCCAGTCTCGTTGAAGCGGCGGGAGGTAAGAAATCCAAGCTCAAAGTGTGGGCGGGGTCGCTATGGTTCAAGGTGAAAAAACTGGTCAATGCCGATGACGAATTCGAGGTTGAAACTCCGACAGCCGTTATGGGTGTGCGTGGGTCCAATGGGTACATTGAAACGAGGCTTGGGCAAATTTTTGCGATTATGGCTTCGGGTGTATTGCAAGCGTCCCCTACAGGTTCTGGCGGCACATCCAACGAAGAGGATTCCTCCACTCCAGCCAACATTTATCCCGGACAGCAATTTACATTACCTGATTCGGGAGCGGCCGATCCTTCTGTAGGGGTTGCTCCACTCGACATCACCGAGTTTGTGAATCGAGCCTCCAAGGAGATGATCGAGCAACTCATCACGACGATACAGCAGATTTCGGAAGAGAACAATGCGATGATCCAACAAGTTGGTAGCGGTGAAAAGCAGATTGATCCGAAATCCGGCTTGGACTTATCGAATAAAGACACGTTGGCCAAGTTCGGTGATAACCTGACAAGCCTCGTTGCGAATATTGCCAAGACAGCACTGGACGGCAACAAGTTTGATGCCAAGGAAATGAATGCCCTCATTGATAAAGTGAATCAGAGTACTACCGGTGAGAGGATTGATTTGAACAACGTCAAACCATTCGACAAGACGATCGCAACAGATCCAGATGTACTAAAGGCCAAGGAAGCTGAACTGGCTCGTCTTGAGGCTGAACGCAAGCAAAGACAAGATGAACAACGCCGGCAGGACGAGGAGCGAATTCGGCAAAATGCGGCTTTGTTCACTCAACTGGAAGCAGAAAAGGCTAAGCAGGAAGAAGCGAATCGTCAGGCCCAGCAGCAACAACAGAGTGAAACCGAAAACAATTACAAGCAGGGGCTGAACGATCAGGAGAAAGCTCGCTTTGATGCTGATAAGAAAAAGAACGAGCAGCAGCAATCGGGTACACAATCGGGGACGCAGCAACCGAGTTCGGGGACCGGAACGCAGCAGCCAGGCTCTGGCTCAGAGGAGCCGGAAGTTCAGCCTGTGCAACCTCCAGGGACGCCCGTGGTGAAAAGCCCGGTCAACTCGGTGATTACGAATGCGGCAAGCGTGACGGTACGGGTTGGGGGGACTATAGGTAATACGATCCGTCTGTGGAATTCTTCTCAGAAGCTGGCCGAACAAATTGTGGGGGCTGGAGGAGAAATTACATTTGATGTCGTGCTGAATGAGGGTACGTATCAACTACAGGTGGATGCGACGAATAGCGTTGGGACACTCAGCAGCAAAGTCTCGCTGCCGAGTATTAGTGTCGATCGGACTGCGCCGCAGTCGCCGAGAATTGCTGCATTGCCGACTTATTGGAATGCGAGTAGTGTGAAGCAGTTGCAGGTGAGTGCTGAGTTGGGATCTCAGTTGAAAGTGTATTTGAATGAACAGTCGACACCTTTCTATACAGGTACGGTGACGAGTGCTACGTATGAAGTGGTGCCGGTGACCTTTAGTACGGACGGGGCTTATGCGTTCCGTGTCACTGCTACGGATACAGCTGGAAATGTGAGCCTGGCAGCTGAAATGAGCGTGAATTTGGATACGTTAGCTCCAGCAGCCCCAATAGTTGATGCACCTCCTATCTGGAATGCTAACAACTTGAAGAGGGAACTAACAATAACGGCCGAAGAAGGCTCAACGGTGAAGGTGTACAGTGGGAACTCTCCAACACCGTTTTACTCCGAGACCGCTGGAGCAGCGTCGTTGATCGTACCGGTGACGGTAACGGCAGACGGCACATACACTTACCGTGTGACGGCAACGGATGCGGCGCTTAATACGAGTACCGAAGCCGAGAAGAGCGTGAAGTTGGATACAGTAGCGCCAAATGCGCCAACGATAAACGCACCAGCATACTGGAATGCCTTGAGTGTGAAGCGAGAACTGACAATAACGGCCGAAGAAGGCTCAACAGTGAAGGTATACAGCGGAAGTGCAACAACACCGTTCTACTCGGAAAACGCTGGAACAGCATCGTTGACCGTCCCCGTGACGGTAACGGCAGACGGAACATACACGTACCGTGTCACTGCCACGGATGCAGCACTCAATACGAGCATGGAGGCCGTGAAAAGCATAAAGCTGGATACAGCAGCGCCAGAAGCACCAACGATCAGCGCACCAGCATACTGGAATGCGGAGAGCAATAAGGTATTGACGATAATCGCYGAGGAAGGYTCRACGGTGAAGGTRTACAGCGGAAGTGMRACAAYACCGTTCTACTCGGAAAMCGCTGGAGCAKCATCGTTGACCGTCCCCGTGACGGTAACGGCAGACGGCACGTACACKTATCGGGTCACTGCMACGGATACGGCGCTCAATACGAGCATGGAGGCSGTGAAAAGCATAAAGCTGGATACAGCAGCGCCAGAAGCCCCAACGATCAGCGCACCAGCATACTGGAATGCGGAGAGCAATAAGGTATTGACGATAATCGCCGAGGAAGGTTCGACGGTGAAGGTATACAGCGGAAATGCAACAACACCGTTCTACTCGGAAAACGCTGGAGCATCATCGTTGACCGTCCCCGTGAAGGTAACGGCAGACGGAACGTATACGTATCGGGTCACTGCAACGGATACGGCGCTCAATACGAGCATGGAGGCCGTGAAAAGCATAAAGCTGGATACAGCAGCGCCAGAAGCCCCAACGATCAGCGCACCAGCATACTGGAAYRCGGAGAGCAATAAGGTATTGACGATAATCGCTGAGGAAGGCTCAACGGTGAAGGTGTACAGCGGAAGTGAGACAACACCGTTCTACTCGGAAACCGCTGGAGCAGCATCGTTGACCGTCCCCGTGACGGTAACGGCAGACGGCACGTACACGTACCGTGTAACTGCAACGGATGCAGCGCTTAATACGAGTACCGAAGCTGAGAAAAGCGTAAAGCTGGATACAGCAGCGCCAGAAGCCCCAACGATCAGCGCACCAGTATACTGGAATGTGGAGAGCGAGAAGGTACTGACGGTAACGGCCGAAGAAGGATCGACGGTGAAGGTGTACAGCGGGGACTCGCCAACACCGTTCTACTCCGAAACTGCGGGAGCAACGTCATTGATCGTACCGGTGACGGTAACAGAAGACGGAACGTACACGTACCGTGTAACTGCTACAGATGCAGCGCTCAATACGAGCACTGTAGCCGAGAAAAGCGTGAAGCTGGATACGGTAGCGCCAAACGCGCCAATGATCAACGCACCAGTATACTGGAATGCAGACAGCGTGAAGGTATTGACAATAACGGCTGAAGAAGGTTCAACGGTGAAGGTTTACAGCGGGAGCTCGCCAACACCGTTCTACTCGGAAACCGCTGGAGTAGCATCGTTGACCGTCCCTGTGACAGTAACGGCAGACGGCACGTACACGTACCGTGTGACTGCTACGGATGCAGCGCTCAATACGAGCACTGTAGCCGAGAAAAGCGTGAAGCTGGATACAGTAGCGCCAAACGCACCAATGATCAGCGCACTTGCACACTGGAACGCGGAGAGCGAGAAGGTACTAACAATAACGGCAGAAGAAGGCTCAACGGTGAAGGTATACAGCGGGAACTCTCCAACACCGTTTTACTCGGAAACGGCGGGAGCAACGTCATTGATCGTACCGGTTACGGTAACGGCAGACGGTACATACACTTACCGTGTGACGGCAACGGATGAGGCGCTTAATACGAGTACCGAAGCCGAGAAGAGCGTGAAGTTGGATACAGTAGCGCCAAATGCACCAACGATCAGCGCACTTGTACACTGGAATGCCTTGAATATGAAGCGAGAACTGACAATAACGGCCGAAGAAGGCTCAACGGTGAAGGTATACAGCGGGAACTCTCCAACACCGTTCTATACGGAAACAGCTGGAGCAGCTTCGTTGATCGTACCGGTTACGGTAACGGCAGACGGCACGTACACGTACCGTGTGACTGCAACGGATGCAGCGCTTAATACGAGTACCGAAGCCGAGAAAAGCGTGGAGCTGGATACGGTTGCGCCAAACGCGCCAACGATCAGCGCACTTGCATACTGGAACGCGGAGAGCGAGAAGGTACTGACGGTAACGGCCGAAGAAGGCTCCACCATTAAGGTGTACCAAGGCACGAGTACCGTCGGAACGGGAATTGGAGCTGGCACGATGGTGGTGAATGTACCAGTTAGTGTGACAGCCGACGGTAAGTACTACTTTGTAGTGAAAGCGACGGATGCTGCGGGTAACGAAAGCCCTGGAGCGGACATACAAGTCACACTGGATACTATAGCACCAACGGTGGTTATCACAAATCCTAGTACACCGTTATGGACCAGGTCCACAAGTGCTGCAATCAGCCTAATTACTGAAACTGGGGCAAAAGTGGTAGTCATGGAAGGTGAGACGGTAATTACTAGTGGCACTGCGACTCCGAGGACGATCTCAGAATCAGTCGAAGGGGGAGGTCCATTATCGTTCCCACCAGAGCTTAATGGCCAGCTTACACTGAGCGTACCGTTGAATGAGCAAAGGGCTTACCATTACAACATCAAAGTCACCGATACGCAAGATAATAGAGTCACGATTGAGGTACCCGTCATTACACTTGACACAACTGAGCCTACGATTACGCTTGTGGACCCAAACACTATCACCACGATAACCTCATCATATAAGGATATCGTCTTGCAAACGGAGCCGTATGCGACAGTATACATTCGCAAGACTGTGGGATCTGAGGTCATACAAACCATGGGTCACGTGGCCGGTGCAGATGGGCGTGTCACGATCCCCTACGTATTTACTGCACAAGGGACCTATGAAAACTTAAGCGCGAAGGCGGAGGATCGGGCAGGTAACTATACATATGCTTCTCTGCTGCCAATAACCGTAAATTCGGCAAGTGTTCAGATTATCGAAGCTTCCGGAGGCGTTGTAAACAGTAATTTCGTGACCTTAAGGATTTCCACGAACGATGCGTCTGTAGGGATGCAAATGAGCTTTTCCAATACAGGGGAAGAGGTTTCTTATAGTCCATGGGTAGCGTATAGTGAACTTAAGGCTGACTATCAGTTGACGCCTGGGCCTGGTCCAAAAACGGTCTATGTCAAGCTCAAAGACCAAAACGGCAATGTCTTCGTACCTCTAATGACTGGGGTAACCGTTGTTAGCTCGGATGTCGTACCCGAAGTGTCCTTGAACGTACCAGGTGCAGGAACGAATCTGTTCGTGTATCCGGGGAAAATGTTCACGCTCGAAGTGAACATGAAGGACTTCATGGGGCACCGTGCGGTGTATGGGGTGGAAGTGCATCTGGAGTATTCGAACTCGATTCAGATCAGTGAAAATGTGACGGATGGGACCGTGCTGGAGCCTGGATTTTCGACCACGGTCAATAATGTCCAATATGTTAATGAAACATTGCGAAAATTCATTTATGTAGCTACCAACTTTTCAATAACGACAGACAATGAGGTGAGTGAGGAAGGCGAAAGGTTGGTGACTATTCCATTCTACGTAAACTCGGGTAATCCGGGTATGATTCGAATTACGAAGGTGTTGGTCGTGAATGCGGCTAACGAAATCATCGGCGACTCAACCATAACTACTCCTGGGGATCCCAAGTATATCAAGACCGATTCCATCATCACGCTCACACCTGGAGGTCCTCCCGCATGAGAAGATCCATTCTAATTAAATTGTCGGTCGCATTTGGATTCCTGTTGGCCCTGGGTTTCGCCTCAGGGACCAGCTTCCCCCCAAAGGCGGTAGCGGCCGTGCTGCCGAGCGCTCCCGTGATCCCTTGTGGTAGCGTCAGCGTCACAACGAGTGTGTACGCCGCTGTCTACAGCCACAATACAGGGACGACGTCATGCTACTCAGCTGCTAATATTGCTCTACCAGAGGACGGGGGAGAACAATATGATATTGTATTGAAAGCCCCTGGAGTTCAAAATGTTTCAGGGATATGGATCAATCAAGAAGGTCATGGCTCAGCTTATCCCTGGGCCGGATCTGAAGCAACCTTTACCTATCTAGCGAGTCTAGGGAGAATGATCAACATCTCCATTCTCCCGAGTCTCCAATGGGACAAAGTTCTAATCAAGCCGATCAGTAACTTTCAGTTCGACTTGGAGGACAATTCATACCGATCTCAGGATGAGTACTACCGGACGAATGAAATACCGGATGTGACTTATGATATTTTCCTTTATCGTCCGAGTAGGGCAGGAGCTTCAACCAGACTGGTTAATGGAACCGGTGCAACGTTAACTAGTCCGCTCGATTTACAACAGGCAGGTTCCTTGAACGGCAATGGCCAATTCGTATTTTCGAATATCTCTCTAGGAGGTATCAAGTCGCTATTCGCGATTGTCCAAGATGGGGCCTCGACGAGTAATTCGGATCGCGCATATGCTGATGGGACGTATATCGGACCTCTTGCCAACGGTAAGGGTTTGCTCAAGCTTAGATTTTATGATTACCAGTACAACAATAGCCAGATCAGTATTGAAAAGCTGGATGGGAGTAGCATTCTGGGGCTGAACGGGATAGCTGGCAATCCGGCACCCAATTTATTGTTTCTGTGGAAGGACATGATACTGGATTATGAAAGTTGGGAATTCCCGTCCTGGGAGCACCAAGCTAAACTCACAATCACGAGACAAGAGGGACCTGCAGAAAGTCATACTGTAAGGGTTAGTAAAGACTCTTGCTCCGAGTGTGGTCTATCCAGGGTAGATGAATACGACATTAGTCAATTCTGGACGGTCCAGCTTACTGCGCCTGATCATCCGAATCTGGCAAACATCAAGGTATACGCCCGTAATGTGTATTTTCATTTTCCTTCTTATGCATACACGGATGAGCAGGGTAAGGTGACCTTTCCCAATAAAGAAGAGGGGACCTATGTAGTTAGTACGGCAGGAGCAATTGATGAATCAGGCTATATGCCTCGATTCATACAAACTGGCCCACTCAGCGGGAATACACTGCCGGTGATCCCACTAAAGCAGCCGACTGCTGCGCCCGGAGAGGCGTTCAATCTGCAGGATGCGGTACGATTAGCCAAACAATGGAGTCCTACGTCAATCTATGATTTCGACCAGTCTGGAGGAGCGCCCGACCTTGATGACTTGAAATTCTTGTTGTACTTGCTGATCCCGTTCAATGGGGAAGGAACCGCATAATAAATAATCCATCGAGATGACCGGCCTATGGGCCGGTTTTTCCTTTCTACGGGAGCTCTTCATTTCCAACCCCTCCCAGCCGATAACAACTTTAGAACAAGTCTAAACCATGGCGATTGGAGAAAGGGTGGTAGACATCAGATGAGCAACCCTCCTAACAATCAGCGCGACACTTTGAAGGAATACGTACAGAAACACCCTAATAATAAAATGGCCTGGTATTTGTTAGGCCGAGATTACGCTGATCGGGGCGAAATGGCCAAGGCTCAATATTGCTTCATCCAGGCGGGTGAAGTGTACGTAGCGTACGAGGCGAATCCGTCGCCGGAGATTCTGGCGGCCCAGCAGGCTTTGCAGGTGAAGCAGCAAGCCCAACAAGCGAAGCAGGAGATGGAAGCTCGAGAAGCTGCGAACGAGGCGAGGCGAGGCAGCGGCAGCGAGTCTCGCAGAGCGAGCGAGGCTGCCCAAGGAGGCAGCGGCGGCGCACACGAGCTCGACGGCGCCAGCCGGCGAGCAGCCGCACTCGCCGCCGAAGCGGCCCCGCGCCGCCCGGCTTCGCGCGCGCGGCGTGCAGGGAGGACGGCGCTAGCGCTCGTCCTCCTGCTGCTCTTGCTCGGCCCGGCGCCGCATGCGCGCGGGCCCGAACCCACGGCGCCGTCCCCGGCACCGCAAGCACTGCCCGCCGCCGCAACGCCCGGCGGCGGCGCCACAGATGCCATCGCGAGCCAGGCTCGCGCGATGGCGGTCTACTTCGCCGCCGCACCCGCAGCGGCGGCGGCCCCGCAGCAGTCCGCGCCGAAGGACGCGGACCGCCTGCTGGCCCCACTCATTCGCGAAGCGCTGAGTGGGACTCAGACGGCGCTACTCGTGCAGCCGAGCGTACTGCGAGCCGCGTCACAAGCTGACTGGCTCGACTGGCAGGCGCAGCCGAAGGTGCTATATAGCGTCGAGAAGACGGTAAGCGTGGCCGGGGTTTACAAGCTGTCAGCGTATGACAAGGAGCAGTGCGTCTGCGAACCGGGTGATCCTTCCGTTGTCCAGGCCCAATACAGCCAGTGGAAGGCGGCGGAGGAACAACGGCTCATCATGCAGTCCGCAGGGGAAGCGTATCGCCGAGCAACGGGGAAATCGCCAGAATCGATCGAGACGCTCGTTCAGAACTATCCGAACAACGTACTGCCAGGCGTGACGCCTGAGATGGTGCGCAACGCAAGCGCTTGGCTTGGCACATCCAATCCGCCGGCTCAATCGGTAAGCGGCAATCCACCCGCCTCAGCGCAAGGCCCTTCAAGCCCGCCGTCTGCCGGCGAGTCCACCCAACTGTTGCAGCATCCGCTTGAGATTATAATCGACAAGACGACACATCGCCTCGCGCTCGTGAGCGGCAGCGTCATCCTCCGCTCCTATCCGGTCGGACTCGGGGGGAAACGTACACCCGAAGGGGAATTTGAGATCAGTGAGAAGGTCAGGAACCCGAACGGTAAGGACAACGGCGAGTTCGGCAGCCGCGGCATGACACTATCGGACACGAACTATGCAATTCACGGGACGAACCAGCCAACCAGCATCGGTGCGGATCGTTCGCTCGGCTGCATTAGGATGTTGAAGGGGGATGTAGAGGAATTGTTCGATATGGTCCCCAAAGGGACGAAGGTGACGATTGGCAGCAAGCTACTTCCCTCTGATATTCGCAGATCCGAGAAGCCCTTCCAGTTACCGGTACAAGCGCAAGAAATGAACCCGGGGAAAGTATACAAGTGGCTGAATTAGCGGAGGGCGGAGAGGAAAGTTCCGGCCGCTCAACTAGAGAGAAGCCAAATGGAGTGGGATGTCTGCAACAAATACATATGGCGTGCTATGGGATGGTCCATTAGCACGCCACTCGTGTCTGTCAGGGATTCCAGATTAACAACACCGTAATGAGAATGACAAGTGCGACAATAATGGATCCGACCCAGATGATCGCTTTTTTATTAATATCTTCTTTCTTCCTACGTTGCAAGTAGGTTTGCTTCTTCAGCTTATTCATTTGAATCGACCTCGCATCCTATTGGATTGGAAGAGCCGGGCTTATATCTTCAATTATATCAATCGACGGTCAAAATGAAAAGGTTTACATATTAACAAATCGATTGGCGCACCTTATAAAGAAGCAGTAATTTAATGAACTGGCATTTCGTTTAATTTACGATTTCTCAGGAATCCGTACTTTCTTTTTCCTTACGAAACCGCTAAACTGTTCGATAGAGTCAATGTAATACCCCACAAAGTGACGAAACGCTAAGAAGCTGACACCTATTACTTTGCGGGGACCCCTGTGGAGAACGGAGTGTACATACATATGCTTTACCGCAATATCGCAAAACCTATGTTGTTTCGCATGGATGCCGAGAAAGCCCATCATTTGACGGTGGACGGGCTGGGACAAGCCTCACACATACCTGGTGCGCTTGCCCTCCTTAAGGCCATGTATGGAGTACCGGAGCACCCGGAGCTTACCGTACAATTAGGCGGGCTGAAGTTCCGCAATCCGGTTGGATTAGCAGCGGGTCTCGACAAGAACGCAGCAGCTGTCCAAGGGTTCTCCTCACTCGGCTTCGGCTTCATGGAAGTGGGGACGGTTACACCTAGACCACAGAAGGGGAACGACTTACCCCGATTGTTCCGACTACCATCTGATGAAGCGCTTGTGAACCGGATGGGATTCAACAATGTAGGAACCGAAGGAATGGCTCTTAATCTACACAAGGCTGGCAAGCACGTGATTCCGGTAGCCGTTAACATCGGGAAAAATAAAGACACCCCGAATGAAGAAGCAGAAGAGGATTACCGGAAGTGTGTGAAGGCGTTGTACCCATATGGCGATTTCTTCGTCGTGAACATTAGCTCGCCGAACACGCCAGGTCTCCGCAATCTGCAGCACGGGGAAGAACTCCGCAAGTTGGTCGACGCGGTGAAGGATGAGATGGAGCAGCAGCATCGCAAATTGGGCGGACCGTCCAAGCCTATTTTCGTGAAAATCGCACCGGACGTAACCGGAAATGAGTTAGAATATATGGTGGAGACGCTAGTGAACGGCAAGGTGTCGGGCATCATCGCGACGAATACGACGATTTCCCGGGATGGACTAACGCATTCGAACGCTCGTGAAACGGGAGGCCTGAGCGGCAAACCGTTAACAGCACGTTCTACGGATGTGATTCGCAGTGTGTATAAGGTGACACAAGGCAAGCTGCCGATTATCGGCTGCGGGGGTATTTTTACACCTCAGGATGCATATGACAAAATACGGGCCGGAGCCTCTCTCATCGAAGTCTATACAGCCTTGATTTATAAAGGACCAGGTCTGATTCGAGAGTTGAACGAAGGACTGTTAGCTTTGCTGCAACGGGATGGATTGACTCATATTTCACAAGCGGTTGGGGTGGACCTGATCTAAATTCAAATTCATGGCAATAATAGCCAAAGAACAGAACATAGAACGATGAAATGGTTACGGGATTTCAGAATGGAGGTTTCATTCTATGGACACCAGAGACTGGGGGAGATTTCTGCTCCCTTACGAGCAAGCGGTGGAAGAACTGAAAGTCAAATTCAAGACGTTACGTACGGAATTCAAAAGCCGTGATGAATATACACCGATCGAATTCGTAACAGGCCGGATTAAGCGCATTTCCAGCATTCTGGAGAAAGCCAAGCGGCTGAACGTGCCGATGGATAAATTGGAAACCGGGATCGAAGATATTGCCGGAATCCGAATTATGTGCCAATTCGTACAGGACATTACCCGCCTATCCCAACTGATCCGGGCGAGAAAAGATATGATTGTCGTCTACGAGAAGGATTACATTACGAATAACAAGGAAAGCGGCTATCGCAGCTATCACATTATCGTCGAATATCCGGTTCAGACGTCGCTTGGCCTTAAGCCTGTGCTGGCGGAAATCCAGATGCGTACGCTGGCGATGAATTTCTGGGCGACAATCGAACACTCCCTCAACTATAAGTTCAAGGAGCACCTGCCGAGTGACATCAAGCAAAGGTTGCAAAACGCTGCAGAAGCCGCCTACCAACTTGATCAAGAAATGTCCAGCATCCGGGACGAGATCATTACGGCTCAACAGCATTTTGAAGACAAAACCAACCTGGTGTCGAGGGTATTGAACGGAATTCAGGATTTGTACTACTATCACCGGGTACGGGAAGCGGCCCAATTCCAACTGAAATTCAACGAGCTATGGGAGACAGAAGACGTATGGAGCCTGCGTGAGTTGTTGCATGAGCTGCAGGAAGCGTTGCTCCGGGCGAAACGTTAAAGGAGTCGGACTGACCATGATTGCCTATGACCAACTATATGTGGAGTACCTATACTACTTTAATATAGAACGGGACTACTTCGAGTGCCATGAAGTGATGGAAGAGCTGTGGATGGAGGAGGGGCGCAATCCTCTTCATCAGGGGCTGCTTCAAGTGGCTGTAGGGCTGTATCATCACCGTAATGGCAACATTGGCGGGGCTATCAAGCTATTCGATCAAGGGATCGAGAAGCTGGAATATTACCCCCGTCATAGCATGGGCATCGATCTGGGGAAGCTGGTGGACGACTCCAGGCAATATTTGGAGAAGTTGGAGCGAGTGGAAGAAGAGCCGTTCGACTTTTATGATCTCGACATCGTCATTATGCATTCGGAGTTAGCCGGGATGGTAGAGGAATTGAAGCAGTTCCCGCCAGTCAAGCACGAGGGATAATGGAACCCTATAATCAAATAGAAAATGAAAAAAACGGAGATTCGCTGCAAGAGCGGTCTCCGTTTCATTACATCTGGGATTACGGTTACTTCTTCTTATTCGCTTGGAAAAACTGCTTGAAGTTGTCTGGCGATAGTCCGGCCTGACCATCATGTGAGACGCCGCCCTCAAGACGATTCACTTCCTTGCCGTCGCGGAATACGACGAGTGTCGGGGTAGCTTCGATCTTATAGGTAGCCCAATCCTTCTCATACTCCCACAGGTTCAGCTGCTTCAGATCAATGCCGGCGTCTTTCGCGATCGGATTCAGGATCGGGGTAGTCGCTTGGCAATGTGAGCATGTGGTGGAGAAGAAATAGACGAATGTTTCTTCTTTGCTGTCGATTTTCTTCTTCAGATCTTGGGGTTTGATAATGTTCTGGTAGTTCGCATCGTTCAACTGCCCTAGCGTCTCCGGCTTCAGCTTGGCCGCGTCGACCCCATATAATTGCTCGGCCTTCGCTTTCGTTGCATCATCCAGTTTGGCAATCCTGGCTTGATCCTTGGACTTTTCACTCTGTTGGTTTACAATAAACAAAAGGACGAATAGTCCAACGATAATTCCTAGATAGATAAGCAGCTTCTTCATCATACACCCCTACGTATATATTTTAATTATTTTTTCGAATCTGTTATTAGTTCTTCTTTCAGTCATGTATATCCTTCTTCTGTTTCCAGCCAAATATGATGATTTTTTGAACGAAAGTGCAGGCAGCCTACATGACTATGAAACTAGCGGAAGCTTTTCTACATAAAATAAACGGATATTTGCAAGATGAGTTTCCCGTATTTCTGGCTTCTTACAAGAGGAGCGGGCCCTTGGGTTCCGACGTAATCCATTGAAGCTCTCGGCAGCTTCATTCGCAGCCATCATTCCGTTCCAGGTCGAGCCAGTTCCATGGGCGGATTCATCTGCCCCCATCTGTGCTTGTCCAATCGGACGAGTCGGTCGCTGCCAAAGGCTACACTCTCGTATGTATAGAAGGATATCCTGTCGGTTGGGCCAAGTGGCAGGATGGGATGTTGAAGAACGAATACCCGCAAGGGTGGAGGTGGACATAACATGAAGGATACGCAACGATTGGACAAAGTGCTAGCCCATATGGGATATGGTTCTAGAAGCGAATTGAGACGGTTGGTCAAGCAGAAGGGGATTTCTGTGAATGGCCGAACCGTATCTGACAGTGGACTACAGGTGAATCCGTATGAGGATGTCATTCTTGTAGATGGCGAGCGTGTTCAATATAAGGAATTTATATATATTATGCTGAACAAACCGGCAGGCGTTATCTCGGCAACGGAAGATAAGCGCGATCGAACTGTCATCGATTTGTTGGAATCGCCTATTCAAGTGTTCGATCCCTTTCCGGTTGGCCGTCTGGATAAAGATACGGAAGGGCTGTTGCTCTTGACCAACGACGGGAAGTTGGCCCATAATTTGCTATCCCCGCGTAAGCATGTGCCCAAGATGTATTTTGCCGAAGTACAGGGCGTTGTGAATGAGCTGGATGCGCAGGCTTTCGCCAAAGGTGTAGAGTTGGATGACGGATACGTTACGATGCCTGCGAAGCTCTCCATCCTGAGTGCAGGTGAAACGGATGAAGCGAGCGCCGAGGGCATGTCCAAGATCGAATTAACCATTATGGAAGGCAAGTTCCATCAGGTGAAGCGGATGTTCGAAGCGGTCGGGAAGAAGGTCGTGTATTTGAAAAGAATGTCTATGGGCTCACTGCTGCTGGACGAACATTTATTACCGGGTCAATATCGAGAACTGACGGAAGACGAACTGGCTGGATTGGCGACGGGTGACAACGAATAGATATACGTTAGAGAGGGGGATCTGTTGTTGAACTACAAATTAATTGCTCTGGATGTGGATGGCACCTTGTTGGATGACCATCATCATTTGTCAGATCAGACGATCCGCACAGTGCGACAGGTACATGAGCAGGGGGCGACTATCGTATTGTGCACGGGTAGAGGACCCGGTAATGCGATTCCAATCATGGAGGCGCTTGGCCTGGAAGGTACAGTCATTACCCATAACGGTGCTGCGACAGTTACAACGTCGGATCGATCCATCGTGCATCAATACCCGTTCGAGCTGGATGAGCTGGCCTATTTCATCCATTATTGCCGCGAGCATCGTATCCATTATGATGTATCTTCGCCACTGCATCTGCATGTTGATTATGAGCTGCAGGATGCTGTGAAACAGTTGTATACCACTTTTAAAATATCGCCTGTCTATCTGGAGAACTTGTCTACGTTACCGGAACGTCCGGTCAAATTCACAGCATACTCCCCGAATAAGGAGCAATTGGATCGTGTACAGGCTGACTGGATGAACGCCAACAGCAGCAGCAGCTTGCTTGTCTTGCGCAGCGGCGATCAATTTATCGATGTCATGCATGCCGAAGCTTCCAAAGGGAATGCATTGCGGGAGCTGGCTAAGTCGCTCGGCATCGACCGCTCTCAAGTGCTGGCGATGGGGAACTACTATAACGATGTCGATATGATTCAGTTCGCTGGATGGGGCATTGCCATGGACAATTCGCCTGATGATGTGAAGAGGTTAGCCGATGAGGTAACGGTTTCCAATAACGAGGGCGGCGTGTACCGCTCCCTCTTGAAGCATTGTCTGAACGCGTGAATGTGTTCCTGTCATACAAAAGAAGGATTGACGCCACCAGCGTCAATCCTTCTTTTGTATGCTTTTCTACGTGCGTTGTTGTGTCCGAATTAGCAAAAAGTCGGACGAATAACGATCACCAGCAGGATAAACAGTACAAGAGTAATAGCCATCATATGATGAAAACCAAAGCCAGCAGACATTCTAATTCCTCCCTATTTGTTGGAATATTCCGAAGCAAGGAGCGGTAGATGTTGTGTAGGTATAAGTGTCGGTGCAGTGCGTTTATCTTGCATTCGGTATACTCCATTGTATTAACCTCCCCCTTGATGCGATTGGACAGTTGACTATCTTGAATAGATTTTGGGCGAAATATGAATAATGTAAACCATACCCTGCTACTGGAGGCGAATGGAAGATGGCCCAAATCACGCTAAGACCTGATATGAAAACATCTAGTGGTGAAGTATGCGACATTACTCTCGATGGCCAATTTGTTGGTACGTTGGTTCTCGTATATCGGGAAGGTCATCGGGTAGCCGGTTCGGTTCAATTGGAGCATGACTCCTTAACCGGAAGCGAACGTCAAGAAACGATACGGTTCATCCAAAATTATGTGGAGCAGACCGTGGCGGCGGTTGAAGCTCGAGACTGTGAAGTCGTCGTTACTTGCAGTCCGTTCGACCACATTATAGCCTCCGAGCATCAAGTTGGCGTTGTGAAGGAATTCCTCGGGTCGGATGACGATCCTCACTTGTATGCGAACGAAGAGGAAGATGAATACGGGTATGCAGAAGATGATGATACAGCGATAGAAGATGTCGACCCGGACGATATCGATTCTGTGGAAATGCTGCGTGACCCGAGCTACTATGAGCTTGTTATTGTAGGGGAAAGCCGGAATCGGATTGAATATCACGTCTACGACCGGGACGATGAATGGATCGCGGAAGTATTTGTTCGGATGAGAGGCTCCGCTATGATCGGGGAAATCAACTGGATATACGAACCGTTGGAAGATGAGATCGAGCAGGTCGTGGAATTGATTGTATCGGACTTCGATGAGGATGAAGTCGATACGATCCAATTGGACATGCTGTTCGAAGGGGAATGGCTGGAATCGATGGAGCTGACTCATGAGGATCTGATTGAAGAAGATGACGATGACGACATCTATGAAGCCGGTGCGGAAGGAGAGGAACGATGGAGCTATAACACACTAGAGTCATCCAATTACTCGATCATTCTTGCCCGCGATGACGGTGATGCCCTGACGTATGAAATATACGAGCAGAACCATGGCGATCTTCCTATCGGCTCCGCGACCGTGGACATTAGCAAGCGAGGGGTAACCGGGTATATCGAGTTCCATGATTCGGAATTCTCGGAAGATCGGGAACAGATCGGAGCACTGCTCATGCAGGAACTGGACAAGGAGAAGGATTACGATTCGGTTCATTTCACTATGCTGCTCAACAATCGACCGATTGACGAGATTCTGTATGAGACGGAACAGCTGCATTAGCTCATGAGGGGAGGCCGCGAGGTCTCCTTTTTGTTCAACTCTGACCGGATGGCCACCTCTACAGGGAACGAGATTCCGTTAAGTAGGTAATTACTGAGCGGGAAATGCGAAAGAGGGAACAGCATTCCGTTATTGCGGCAATCTCGGGAGAATAGCGGAATGACTTTCCCACGCTCGTGAGGGATTTCCATCCATTGTGGTGTCGCATCACATTGCGGTATAGTTGGCACACTTGTAGGCTGGCGAGTTTTCACATTGCAAATGCTGTGGTACAATACCCTTAATTTCATCCTTATTCAGCTGAATTTGTTATTAAATGAACACTCATCCAATCCTACATATCTTTCATTTCATTCCATCAATTATTCAGGAGCTGGTTGGGATGTCGGTCCCTTACCGAATCGCCCTATTGCATTCGCATGTGTATTGGCCTAAGAAGGCTCAATTTGCCTTGGACCGGGATGTATATGACCAGTGGACGGTATTCGCCGTCGAGGAAGGTAGTTTCACGTTCCAGATCGGTGATCATGCCGGTGAAGCGGGAACCTCTGATTTGGTCGTATGTCCGCCGCAGACTGCGTTCGCACGCAAGGTATTGGAGCCGTTGTCGTTCCATTTCTTCCATTTCGATTGGGGTGAGCTGGATTCGATGTCCGGGAATCATGCTGATCCTATCAGCAGCGGCAAGTGTTCCCTGGAGGATACGCAGCGAGCAGCTTCAACGCTCGGCATGTTGCGCGCGTTCAAAGGAACAGGAGAAGTCTGGGGGGATAGAGGGAAGCAACATTTGCTCAACGACCTGCTGTTTCAAGCTTGCACGGAAAGGGAGGCTCGGAATAGGAAGCGGATTGCCGAGCAAGTGGATACTCAGGAGCTGGACCCGGTTATGCGCAGGGCGATGAACCGCATACTGGAACAGGCTTACATGACGCTCAGCTTGCGCGGCATTGCCTACGACCTCGGCATCACGCCCGTGCAATTGACCAGGCGGTTCCGAGCAGCTTACGGTAAGACGCCGCTA
Organism: Paenibacillus sp. P4_E11; assembly: GCF_056401635.1. Taxonomy (NCBI): domain Bacteria; kingdom Bacillati; phylum Bacillota; class Bacilli; order Caryophanales; family Paenibacillaceae; genus Paenibacillus; species Paenibacillus sp. P4_E11. Next base: position 23,414 of record NZ_JBFUIX010000077.1, read on the forward strand.
GACTACTTGACTGATGTCCGCTTACGCCGGGCCTGCCACCTGCTTGAAGAGACCACGCTCAGCCTGGAGCGGATTGCCCAGCAATGCGGATACGAGAACGGATTCTACCTCAGCCGTGTATTCCATCGGAAGAAAGGAATCAGTCCCTCCGTCTACAGGAAGATGAACCAGGTGTAGAAGGAGGGCCGGACAGAAATAGGACATGGCTTGAAATACCAAGCCATGTCCCGTTAATCAGCCACATTCCTACTTCGCCTTCAATACTCGGTTGTATGCGTCCTTGTATACGCTCAGCAGTTGATCGACGCCCAGCTTCTTCACTTCGCTCACATACTGGTCCCAATCTTCCATACGTTTGTCCCCAAGAATGAACTTCGTAATGTTCTCCTCACGGTGCTTCGTAATCGCCTGACCGACTGTATTGATAATGTCCTGCTCCTTGTCAGTGAAAGCCGGCTTCGGCTGCAGCTTGGAATCGTACTTGGCAACGTCCTTGAACGCATCACGGGTTTCTTGAGTCGCTATGCTCAAGTTGGTGCTGTAGTCGATCCACGTATAGGTCCCGAAGTTAAGCAAGCCCGGCTTCTCGCGCAGTTGAGCCAGCGTCTTGAACTCATCAAGGAACTTCTTCTTGCCGTCCTTCACTTCATAAGTAACCCCTTCGACTCCCCATGAAGACAGCTCTCTACCTGCCTCCGAATAGAAGAAGTCCATGTACTTCATCACATCTTTGATCTTCGTGGAAGTAGAAGCTACGGTCATCCCGGAGTCGACGAAGTTCTCATTCGGATTAACCTGCTTCGCCCCGGCGAACCCGCTAGGAGGCGCCATCAACATAAGGTTGAATTGCGGATTGTCCTTGCGCAGCGGCAAGTTGTACGTATCCATCACCATGTAGTCGAGCAGCACGAACGTCTTGTTGTTGGATATAAAGTCTTCGAATTTCTTCGTGTTCACGGTCAGCCAGTCGGGCGGAATCAACCCTTCCTTGTAAAAGCGGTTCAAGTACGTAATCAGCTTCTTGTAGTTGTCCTCGGTTGGCCCATAGCGCCATTCCTTCTTATCGAAGTCATAGTAAGGCCCGTTGCCAGTCTCGAAGTTAGGCGCCGAACGCGTCACGGTACCGAAACCGAAGCGGGTGACGAGCGGATAGCTATCCGGGTACAGCTGCTTCAGCTGCTTCAAAGCTGTGTAAAGCTCATCGTAGTTTTGTGGTGCCTTGAGGTTGTTCTTCTTGAATACATCTTCGCGGTACAACCAAGTAATCCGGTTCGTCTCGCCGAAGCCCTGGTTCGGGAACATGTACATCTTGCCGTCGGAAGACAAATACCGTTCCTTCAGCTCGGGATACGTGCCTAACCATTTCTTGAAATTCGGCATCGAATCGACGTATTCCAGAATGTTGACGAGCGCGCCTTGCCCCCCGTATTTGTTGGCGATGCTGAAATCACCCATGAACATCAAATCCGGCATATTACCCGAGGCGATCGTCAAGTTCAACGCTTCCGTGTAGTTCTCGCCAGGGGGAACTTGACCCTCAATCGTGACGTTCGTCTTGTCGGCAATCGCTTTCCAGATCGGCTTGTCTTTGTTGTACGTCCAGTTGCCCTGGTCGGCTACGAGCATCTTGAGTGTCTTCTTCTCCGTCGTTACAGTCGTGCCTTTCTCGGGTTCTTCCTTGGTTCCCCCACCGCATGCAGCCAGGGTAAGCACGAGTACGAAGGCCAACAGAAGTGCAATCGTTTTGTTCATTTGTTAGCGGCGCCGGTCCACCCTAGTATAGCGTGGACTTGGCGCCTTTCCCCCCTTCATGATTGGAGTACAACGTCAGCCTTTCAATGATCCAAGCGTGGCGCCCTTCACAAAATATTTTTGCAAAAACGGGTAAGAGACCAGGATGGGCAACGTTCCGACTAATATGGTTGCATACTTCAGCGATTCTTCGACGACTTGACTATCCTTGTCAAACGAATAATTGTTCTCTAGATTGAACTGTCCGGCTAGTACGATATTGCGCAAAATAACTTGCAGCGGGACCAGGTCCGGATTGCGCAAATAAAGCAGCGGCGTGTAGAAGTTGTTCCATATCCCGACGGCGTAAAATAAACCGATCGTAGCAAGAGCGGCCTTGGACAGAGGGAGCGCTATACGGATGAACAAGCCGATGTCGGTCAACCCGTCGAGCTTGCCTGCTTCCTCCAACTCATACGGCAAAGTGCTGAAAAACGTCCGCATCAGGATGAGATACCAGGAGCTGACTGCACCTGGAATAATCATAGCCCAGAAAGTGTCCACGAGTCCGAGACTTTTGACAACGAGAAACGTAGGAATAATACCTCCGCTGAAGAACATCGTGACCACGATAAGCAGCGTCAGTTGCTTGTGCATCCACATCGTTTTCTTAGACAAGGCGTAAGCTCCCATCGACGTTAACAAGAGAGATACGGTCGTTCCAATCGTAGTATAGAGGATGGTGTTGATGTAGCTTCTCCAGATGCGAGGATCGTTCAGCACGAGCTCGTACATGCGCCAATTCAATCCTTTCGGCCACAACGACACTTGACCTTTCAGCACATACACCTTATCGCTTAGCGATACAGCCGCCATGTAGAGGAAGGGATATACCGTCACGACTACGAGCATGAGCAAGAGGATTACGTTAATGATGTCGAACAGCTGCATGTTTCTTTTCACGGTGGCCTCCTGCATGTTTTCCCAGAGGGAAGAGTGGCCTTGCGTCTGGCACATCAGTCACGGTATTCAGCTCTACAGCACTACCAGAGACTCGTCTCGCTAGCTTTCCGACTCAGGTAGTTGGCTCCGATCAGGAAGGCCAGATCAATGATCGAGGTGAACAGTCCTATCGCTGTTGCATAGCTGTAATTGCCCTGTACGAGTCCGACGCGGTACACATAAGTGCTAATGATGTCGGCTGTTTCGTAGGTGGCCGGATTGTAGAGCAGGAACACTTTCTCGAACCCGATTGCGAGTACGTGCCCGATATCCAGAATGAGCAGAATCACGATCGCCGGCATTATGCTTGGCACCGAGATGTGCCAAATTTTCGTCCAGCGGTTGCCTCCGTCAATCTCGGCCGCTTCGTACAAGTGAGGATCGATTGCCGTGAGCGCAGCCAAGTAAATGATCGAAGACCACCCGACATTTTGCCAAATGCCTGAAGAGACGAAGATCGTACGGAACCATTCCGGCTGCATGAGCCAGTTGACTGGATGGAAGCCGATCGCCTCGATAATCCGATTCGCCAACCCACCGGACGGGGACAGGAACACCACGATCATACTGGCCATCACGACGTTAGAGATAAAGTGTGGCAAGTAACTGACCGTCTGGACGAAACGCTTGAATACCATATTCCGCAGTTCATTGAGCAGCAGCGCCAATACGATTGGAGCCGGGAACCCGAATACGAGACTGTACAACCCGAGCAGGAACGTATTGCGCAGCAGCTTGAAGAAGTCCGGATTTTGGAAAAACATCGTATAATATTTGAAGCCGACCCACTCGCTATGCCAAATACCTTTGAACAAATTGTACTTCTGAAACGAGATCAGGATGCCGAACATCGGCACATAGTGGAAAATAATGAAATACAAGATGCAGGGAAGGACGAGCAGAAGCAAATACTTGCTCTCCTGAAACCGTTTGCGAGAATTGGCTCGCCTTGCACCCGCTGAACGCATAGGTTCCCGCGATAAAGCTTGCATGCCCTGATTCCCCTTCATCAATGACCTCCACCGCCAGTCGTCGACAACCGGCCGATAGTCGTTGCCAAACAAACACGTGTGTTGTTACAATGAGCTCATACATATAGTAGCGGGTGTTGGAGGTACATGTATATATTCAATGTGTTTTCTTGAAAGCGTTTTACTGAATCGGACATAAGGAATAAAATCGAACGTACGGTATATGAAAGACGGAGTCAAAATAACAAAACGGGGCCCTGGAAAGTGATCGGTGTGCAAGTCGTACCCTGACTTTGCCGATCTGGGGGAATTAGGAGGCAAGCGCCATGCGTATTTCGTTTCCACTCCACCGCAATTCGTTATTCGTGAAGCTTCTTACCGGATTTCTGGCTGTCATTGTGCTGCTCGTATCGTTCAATGTGTTGTCCTTTACTTTTTTCAAGACGAATATTAGCAACAAGATTATTGAGCACAACACGCTTATTCTGAAAAACACCGTAGACCGCTATGAAAATCAGTTCCGGCTCGTGGAGAGCAGCATGCTGCGGTTTTATTTCAATGATCGGCTGAGGCTGCTGTTCGAGTATGGGGATCAGATGAATTATGATGCAGCGAATGTGTTGAAGACGGATATGAATGCCGTGTTGTCTAATGAAATGCTGCTGCTGAACAACTTCTTCATCATGTCCCGCAATCGGTCGATTGTTCTGGAGAAAGGCGGCGTGGAGGAGGAGAATGCATTGTTCTCCAAGTATTATGTGAGTGATGCGTACAGCCCCACCTTCTGGAGACAGCAGCTGGATGAAGATTACACCTCCCGAGTATTCCCCGCTGCGGAGTTCGTCCAATATAGCTTCGATAAAAGCGTGAAGCCGCTCGGTAAGATGTTTCCGTTCGTCATCAAGAACAAATTCACGAATCAATATATGATTGCCGCGCTACTCGACGCCGATGCGATGTTCCAGACCCTCCATATTGCCGACGAGAACCGCTTCCTCATCATGAACGATAAGAAGATGACACTGTACCAGTCTTTGCCGGTTAAGGAGACAGTTCCTGATACAAAGACCGCGGCTGTACTGGGTGGAGCAACAATAACAACGGAGCAAGGGCATTTCGATCACCAAAATAGCTACTATTTCTATATGCGAGGCAGCATTTCGGGTCTTACGTATGTGAATGTGATCCCGGTTCAGATGATATCCAATCAAGTCGAGCGGCTTACGATGGTTCTTCTCAGCCTGCTTGTAGCGGCGGTGCTGCTCAGCATTGCGATCTCCGTCCTGCTCAGTGTCAAGTTCAACAATCCGATTCAGCGCATGCTGGAGCTGGTGCAGAGTGGAGGCGTGAGATTAGGTGTGCGCAGTAAAATTCGTGAGTTCGAGCTGATCAGCAGTAATATATCGTACATGATGGACGCGAACAAGGCGTTGGATCGAGATTTGTCCCGCAAAAATAAAATTCTTCAAAATTACGGCTACATCAGCAAAATTAACAATACGTATCAATGGAACGACATTCATGAGCTGCTGGAAACGAGCAAACCGTTCTATATGGTCGTGTTTCAATTAACATTCACGGAACAATTCAGACGAATGGCCGCGGAGGATCAAGCCAAGGCGTCGCACTATATGAAGGAATTTATTCATTTTCATGTAGGGGAGCGATTCGGCGACGCGGTGACGGTGCAGATGGAGAAGAATAGCGTCTCTACCCTGATCTTCTCGGCCCATGAACCACAAGATGTGCAGATTATGTTGACCGAGCTGAAGGAAGTATTCGACCGTGACCGGCAAAATTGCTGCTTGACGATCTCGTTCGTGCCCATTCTGCGAACCCATGCGGACATTTCATCTGCCTACGAAGAAACACAGGCTATGATCCAGAATCGGATGCTCGGCACGGATACGCAGATTATTACGAAAGCGTATCCGGAGGAGGACGTCTACTTGCTGTTGTCCGGCAGGGAGCAGGAATTGTACGCCAGTCTGCAGCTTGCTCAGGAGGCCAAGGCGGTAGACATGGTCATTCGTATTCTGCATGAGCTAGAAGAGCGGCAGTCAAGTGCTTGTCAGTTCATTCGATTCGGCAAGGAAGCGACGATGAAGGTGATCAAGGCGCTGCTGGCGCACAATGTCGATATTAGCGGGCTGCTGAACGATCATAACCCGTTTCAGCGGGTGGAAGCCTGTGCGAGTAGGGAAGAGTATGAAGCGCTGTTCCGGGGGATGATCGGCGATGCGGTCCGCTTGATCCGGGAGAAGAAGGAGGGACAGGACCCGATTCGTGATTTCGTCTTCGATTATGTGAAGGAGCATTACGGGGAAGACATTTCCCTGGAGTTGATGGCCGATAAGCTGAATTTGACTCGCAGCTACTTGTCGACATACTTCCGGGAGAAGACAGGTATGACGTTCACCGATTACTTGAATGAGCTGCGTATCAGTCGGGCGAAGGAAATGCTGCTGGATTCCGAAGCGCGCATTCAAGAGGTCGCGATGCGCATCGGCTACCATAATGTCAATTCGTTCATTCGCATGTTCAAGCGGATCAGCGGCCAGACGCCCGGGGAATTCCGCCGGGTGGCGGGGCAGGGGGAGCTTTCGGGTTAGAATGGGCCAATCCCAGAATATAAACAAAGAAGCTTCCACAACCACTGTTAAAGTGGGGATGGAAGCTTCTTTMTCTTTGTGGGATAGCCGAATTAATGTCCCATCCAGCGGAGGCCTTTGGGGTAGTGGTTCTTGATCTGGCCGTCGCTCGCTTTGCCCCAGCCGAGCGGGAAGCCTTCGACCGCGACGATGCACCAGCCGGCGAGTGTGGGCTCCGCAGGCAGCGCGTTCCCGTGCAGATACGCCGCGATGGCGGCGTCATCTGCACGGAAGTTCGCGCGTGCCTGCGCGGGCACGTCCTGCGGCGCGCAGGCGAGCGCCAGGGCATGGGCCGGTTCGACCCGGCCCTTCTTGATGGCGGCCAGGTGCAGGCCTGGCCGGAGCACTTTGAGCCCGTCGAGCGCTGTGGCGCGGAACGGGCAGCCTTCGGCGTGCGGCAGCCAGTACAGCTGCTCGCCGAACAGCACGGGCTCGCCCGCGCCGAGCGCGAGGCCGGGCAGCGCCGCCGCGAGGAACGCGCGGGCCTCGCGCATCGCGGCGGCCGCAGCGGCATCGC
>NZ_JBFUIX010000078.1:0-30094 GCF_056401635.1 Paenibacillus sp. P4_E11
CATCTGGTCTATTCGTCAACCAATCATCCCAATTCCCTAGTACTACAGATTCGCAATTATTTTTAATTTTATCTATAGCTTGCTTGGGATGCGGTCCTTTCCCAATCAAATCTCCCAAACAGAAAATTCTTTTTATCCCACGTTCGTTGATATCTGACAATACAGCTTCCAAAGCGGGGATATTCCCATGAATATCTGAAATAATCGCAATTCTATCCATATATTCACCTTTCAAATAATTGAATAACTCCATATTAAGTTTAAACTAACATCCATAATATAGGAACAGCATTGAACATTACTGCCCGTCTAGCGTAATGAAGCTGTCGATCTGTTCCGGCAGCCTCGCTCCAATTATTTGTTAAGCTATCGTTCCCGTCCCTCGTAATGTCCTGATCTGTCATCTACGGTACGGTTCTCCGCGCTGTCTGTAACGGCAAGTTTAAAGGCCATCCTTTGTGGGAAGGCCTGCCCTATCAAATCTAAACAACTATACTCAATAACCCACCGAATTTCTTAAAGTAAGAATATTTTCCTGAAGAAACGTTTGATTTTTTTCAATTCCTCTGTTTTTACACCAAACAACTGCGTTGAAAGCATCGTAAAAATCATAAAATGGCAGCACTCTTTCCAGAGCCAACATAGGTCGAATCGATTGATAACCTTCAATGAACGGTAACTTTGTTCTCGGATTGTCTTCCCAAATATATCGATTGACTTTTGTAAAATCTATTTCTGACGATCCACCACGGGCACTCTCGAAATCAATAATGCCAGCAACCTCGTTACCATTCACCAATATATTACCTAGTCTAAAATCCATGTGAACAATGCACGGTCCGTCAGGATCCGGTAAAGCAGAGAAAACTCCATCAAAGTGAAGAATACATCTTTCATACAATTTTGAGTCGAGAATCTCTTTGCATGGCTCTTTCCACTTTTCAAAATTACTTTTGATATGTAATCTCCAATTATTTTGGTCAAGCAACTTAAAACCATCGGTTACATGGTAACCATACCCAGGAGTTTTAACCTCATGGAGCATAGCATGATACACGCCAATTTGAAAAGAGAGTTTCTCATCAATGTCTCCTGTACAATGCATACCTTTGATTGCTGAAAGAAGCAATGCTCCAATAATACTTTCATCCCCGTACCAAATGTCCAATACCTTAGGAACAGGTATTACACCCTTTAATGTTTCAAGCATCTGAAATTCACGAAATAGTTTATCCTTGTTAAATGGAATTTTTACAAAAACGTTTTCTCCACTGGCAAGAGTAAGTTTGTATACATCAGAACTAAATGACTCTGGAACATCTTCAACATTCAAGACGTTCAACTTTAGCTTTTTTATAACTTTTAGAATGGAACTCATATGTTACCTCCTGTTTTGGAGCGATTCTTCCGATTTATTTCTCTGAAAACCGAGTTCGTTTCCGCTAGTCGAACACGGTTAATTCTACTTCAAGAATCATTAGAGTTTACTCACCGTGCCCTTCGGGCTGTTCTGTCTCTTTTAGCAAACGGTTCAATGCATAAGCCGCTATAGCGCCAACAATATATCGGACCAAATCTGCATATAGGAATCCTTTTCCGAGTATTAGCCCGCCAATTAGAGTGTTTCGTAAGTTGACTATCCATTCTGCTTGGTACAATTGGCTGCATTCAATTACAAAACAGAACCCAAGACTAAGCACCAGCGCTTTCATAGATAACATTCGGATGAATAATGCACGAACGCCGAAATAAATCATAGCCGCCCAGAGAGCATCACCGAAATGTTTCACCACAAAATCGGGCAGCGCGGAGGTATTCATCCTCGAACCGATCCCAAGCATTATGCATACCAATGCTGCTAGAAGGTACTTCCCCCTTGTTCTCACAAATTCGCTTCCAATCAAAAAGATTTTTATACAACTCTGAAATGACATTTATAATTGAAGTTACTGTCTCAATAAAACAACAAGATATACTATTAATACCATCATACACCAATCAATTTCCTCTTTGTACCACTCCGTTATACTGCCCAATACGTTAACTAGGCTACCGATCTTGCCGGCAGCCTCATCCTTGCGTCTTATGATACTAACGTTCCCAGTTAGCTTAAGCCCCCACACCTCTTTTAATGATTCGGCGCAACAAAAACGGACCGCCGCAAACGAACGATCGCTGCGGTCCGTTTTGCCGCACAGCCCCGGTTTAAGACGACTGCGCTTCTTCTCTTCTCAGCACCCGGATCGCGTAGTCGCGGCCGAACTGCGGCGAGAGCGCAGTCCAGAACGAAAAGAGCGCCTTCTCAATCTCGGCCATCGCGTCCGCGCCCCCCGTATCCACCATGTCGAATCCGGCTTCTGCACCCAGCAGGAGAACGGTTTGCTTGGCTTCTTCGTCCTCGCTGCTCATGAAGAGCGTGGCGTTCGCCACGCCGAACCGCGGATTCGCGAGCGCCTCCCACGTCGACGTATGGAACGCCCGTACGACGCGTGCGCCGTTTGCGAGCCTCCGCACTTCCTCGTCCGCCGACCGCCCGTCGAACAAAATCGTCGCATTGACGACAATTTTCCGCCATAGGTCTCCCGCCTCCTCCAGCACGCGCTCGATTTCCGTGCCGGGAACGGCCAATACGACGACTTCGCCGATAGCGGCCGCTTCCTTGACGGACGCCGTCACGGCGTTCGGGCCGATCGACTCGAGCAGCGCACGCATCCGATCGCTTTGCGGATCCCGCGAACCGAACGTCACCGCGTGACCTTTCGCCGCCCAAGCTTTCCCCAATGTACCGCCAATGTGTCCCGAACCGATTATTGCAATGTTCATGCGTGCATCTCCTCTGCAAGGGTTCTTGGAGGCGCGAACGCCGGAACGATCGAAACGTTTACGGCGTCCCATCCAACAGTTCGTTGTACAGACGAATGTTGTTTTTCGTCCGATCGATCAGTTCGTTGAGTTCGCGGCGCTGCGTCTCCATCCGGACCAAGTTGTCCGTCAGCAGGACGATTCGATCCCGGAGAACTGCTTCGTCTCCATCATGCATCGACGAGCGTTCGGTCACGCAGCGTTTCGTGCTCGTGAACGTCTTGATTTCTTCCAAAGACAATCCCAGCCGTTTCAAACATTTCAGTCCGGACAGCAATTGGAGATCGTCGTCGCTAAACACGCGCGCGCCGCCTGGCCATTTGCGCTGCGGCTTGAGCAGTCCGATTTTCTCGTAATACCTGAGCGTATCGTGTCCAAATCCCGTCATCTCTACGACTTGACCGATCGTGTACAACGAGCGCACCTCCTTTCATACCGCATTCTACATGCTGGAGGCGACTCCAGGTCAACCCCGATTTTTCAGTTAGGCTTGCCTTGCGTCGCATCGTAGTGAAACAGGCCGCCAATCGGCAGCCTGCTTTTGTGCTATCGTTCTCCTTAGTTCAACGAACTGCCGATTGACTTACGTTATTTATTGAGTGATATTCGGTTGATTTTCCAAATTAGTTAAATTGTTTTACCTAGAATTGCTCATAACAAAAGAATCTTGTTTTCCATCCCATTCCAATGTTACCTTCACAACGTCATCTTTTGCAGGTAATACGATATTATCATCAAACTCATCATATATGATTATTCCTTCGGAATAGTTAGATCCTATAAAAGTCCATTTATTGCGATTCGCTTCGTTCCCATAAGTAAAGTCTACTTTGCCAACTTTTTTGATATCGGAACCTTTATAAGTTAGTACAATCCTGCTGTGAACCTTATTTGTTCCATTTCCGAAGTCCCAAACCGTATCTTCTAACGCAGCAGACCAGAGACTACCTTCACCTTGGTATTTCAAAATATAATCATATTTTATTTCCACTTCATTATTAAAGCTAGCTCCCGATGCAAGCAACCATTTGCCGTTTACCTTTTCTATTTTTACGGTCATTTTGTACGGAAAATCATATTCAGTCGTAATAAATTCAACGACAACAACATTACCCTCTTGGCTGATGATCTTGGCGGTATCAATGAAATACTTTGATGCCGACCCGTGTCCTCCATTATATGTGTTTACGTAAAGCCGCCCTTCATAATCCTTATAAAGAGGAAGACGTATATCTTTCGTTTCCAAATAACCACTATAAAATAGCTTTTGAGCCATATCTTTTGTAAATACATCCTCTACTACTTTTTTTAAATCCGCTATGGATTTGACGTTCTCGGTATTCAGTGCCGTTTTCCCTCTTGGCCCAGTTACAAGTAAGTACTCTTCATCACCCGGAATCGTTTTCGTTGCATCTTCTACAAACCATGAAGATCCGTTAAACATTCCATAAATGCCTGCTGCCTTCGGTATAAGCTGATTGAGAATATCTTTTACTTCATTTTCAGTGAGATTCACATTTGCTTGAAAACTGGTTTTAATCGTATTTACGTATTTCGACATGGATTTATATTCTGCCGTTAACTTCTCATTGTGTGGATCATATTGTACATCACTCGGAGTGCTTATTGTGAACACTCTGTCTCCGAGTTCTCCAATTTTCGATATATGACCGACCTCTATAGCTGTTTGACCATTTTGGCTCCAATTATCTTTGGTCCATATGCCGATCGAAAAAACAACTCCACCGTATTCTTTGTTTGCTATGTCAATAAAAGTAATAGTTTCGAACTTGGAGGCTTTATCTACGGTTTCCACCGCATCATATTTCCCTTCCCAGCTCTTAGGAAGATGGAGGGTGAAGTTGTTTTTTCTGTTTTCATACACGATACTTGGAACCACAGGAATGATATGTCCATTTACATGACCAACATGGAGGTTAACCGTCGAATAAGCTCTAAAATCCCCTAAGCCCTCTGAAACGAACGTTTGAGCGTCTACCCCAAAATCATCTCCACGAATCGCAACTTCGCCGATTTTTTCACTGTTATCATTGTAAAAAGCAAGGGTTGCCTCAACGGTATTTTTTGTATTCCCTACACCTTCGATTTGCAATTGACCGGTAACTTTGGTGTTGCTGCCGTTTTTCGTTAAGATTAAATTGCCAACCAATATCCCGTTGTAATCCGGATCCGATAAGTCAAGCTTTCGATTTTTGACAAAAATCTTTTGCTGCTCCTGATCATAGTCGATCGTTGCACCCAATTGCTCGGCTACGAATCGAACTGGTACGTACGCATGACCGTCAACATTAAGTACTTTATACTCATCGTTCATGGAAATCTTACTTCCATTTATTTCGAAATGGGCAGGAAATAATAACACCTGGATAGAATCTGATGCGAATGCAATAGATGAACATGCAATGAATAAACCACAGCATAAGCCCAACACAAATTTTTTCATTAACGCACCTCTTATTTTGATTATACTCTTAGACGTGATTGGTTTAATTTAGTTGCAGATAAATACTAATATTTTCCTTATTCTGACCTGATTAACTTTACTGCCCGTTAACGGCACTTGGATTACAAATACATGGTCGAGAGGGTGGCATTCACTTCATCCTCGGTTATATGTAAATAGATGCGTGTTTCCCGAGGATCCCGATGGCCGAGCAGTTGCATCGTCTTGAAGATGTCCTTACCCGTCTGCTGGTAGAAATGCCATGCCGCCGTTTTTCGCGTGGTGTGGGTCGAGATATTCCAAAGCCCGATGTAATCTGCGGCAATTTTTATGAGCCGCCAGCCGAATATCAATTATAACAAGTATGTTATTGAATACTTGCTTCATTATAACCTCTGTGTTATATTATTTATAACACAGAGGTTATATTGTGGACAAACTGGGCATAAATTATAATGTAAGCAGKGATAGGGGTCGCACCAGTGTACAAATTCATATTCAGTGATGAGGTCGAGGTTTTCTTTAAAGACCTAGCAAAACGAGCGGGCCGAGGAGATAAGGACGCGAGAATCATGTTCGAGAAGATCAGATACATCATCGATCGCGTCGAATTAGCAGGAACCCGTGCTGGTAAGAATTTCATCAAGAGCCTCAAAGGAGAAGAAAACGACAACCTCTACGAATTGCGACCTCATGATGAGCGTATCTTCTGCTGTATGTGGAACGGTAATCATTTCGTCTTACTCTCTCATTACACCAAGGATGCTGATGAAACAGACCAAGTCGAACTTGCTAGAGCTCGCGGCCTTCGGGACAAATGGATTAAGGACCATCCGGTCAAAGACGACAAAGTTGCTAAAATCTCTAACCRCAAAAAACGTTAATACTGCTGAAGCCATCAAACTTTTAAAACTTCTAAAACTGCTAGACTGCTGATTTAAACTTCTAAAACTTCTGAAACGGAGATGACTCAGAAATGAAAAGTTGGGATGAGATCATCAAGGAATTGCCTGAAGAACAACAACTGGAATCGGCGGTCATCCGGGAAAAAGCCCGGATGGTCCACGAATTGATCCAAGCTCGCGAGCTGCGCGGATGGACGCAAGCTCAACTGGCAAGTCGCACCGGAATGAAACAAGCGGCTATAGCTCGATTTGAAGGAGGGACAAACGTACCGCAAATTGACACGATCATGAAAATCGCTCTTGCTTTGGGCTACCGGATCGGTCTTATGGGAACTAGTGACCAAGAAGCTGCTACTGCTGCATACGCAGAGGTCGCTTGCGTGTCAGAACCAGAATATGTATAAACCTAAACGTGTAACTTTTGAATGACTTTTAATCATGTAGAAACCGAGGGATGGTCCCCCTAACGAATACCCATATACGTAGATCCAAGAAAACGAGGGATTGCCAACCCTCGTTTTTGTATGCCAGCGTATTTTCCGAGTGTGGCCAGTCGGAATGAATAAGGAAGCCGGCTGACGATCGTTACAATGTTCTTGTCACAAAACAGGAATGTCACAAGGTTCTTGTTATCGCCCAATGTCAAGAACCTTGTGACATAAAACAAAAAAGCCGCGATATATGCGGCTGCTAATGCAACAATGCAAATCTCTCAATCTCTATTATCTAATTAATGCCTTGGTCGGATTCACTTCCAGCCGGGTTCATTTGCTCTGAAATGATACTTTCGGATGACAAGTCGCTGCGGAAACTGCTCGATCTTGGCATCCGCTAGTTCGCCACGGACGAGCCGTCTCGCAAATCGTGAAGGCATGGTCTTGAAAAATAACCCCGTCGAACCCGACGGGGTTATTTCCTATTTTATTTGATTTATTTGGCGGCAATGTTGTCGATTGTGAACGTATGCGTCCCTATCCATTCCGTTGCCGGAAAGTAAAGCATACGGGAAGGCCGTTCCGTCGACATCGCGTTACTCGTGTAAGCAAATCCGGGATCCATGCCAATTGCGATCGCAGTTTCACCTTTCGATTCATCTCGGGTTATACCTGTAATTTCATAAGCATGTGTGGTCTGATCCGGGTGGGTTACGATGATATAGCGTCCGACCATGGAAGGAGGAATGACCGCCGTTGTGACGAAACCGTTCGTCCCATCGGTTTGCGTGCGTTCCACCCGGATGATGTCGCCCGAAACGGGGCCTGCCCCAGTCAAAGTCTCGGATCCCTTTTTCAGCAGCGTGCCGCCGGAAAGGTACATGCTTTTGACGACTCCGTTCTCCAGACGAATAAAGCCCATTTTGCCGATCATCGAAATATCGCCGACCACAAGTGGTTGTCCTCCGTTCATCGGAGAACTGAGAATAATATCCGTCGTATTGCCGTAAGAAACCGCAATTACCGCCTCTTTTGTCGCTTCATCCGACTTCAACACTTCCACGCTTTGGATTGTCGGGGCTGCTCCGGCCGCATAGGGTTCCAGGACATGGATGAACTGGCTGTTCAGATTGGTACCTTCTTTACGCAGGACGAATTTGGGCATGTTGTATTTGACGGCTTCGGAGTTCGTATCCGCGTTCAACCCATTCACTCGGGTAGCCCGCAGCGACGGTGATTTTCCAATAAACAGCTGGTTGTTCCCGCTTCCGGCAAACCCGAATATTTTCATGTTCGCTTTGTCGTCAGGGCCGCTTTTCGTCGTCATCGTCAATTCATAGGACCCGCTCGGAACATCGGCCTTCTGCACATCACGTACATAAATATAACCGTAATACTGATTGTCGCTCGTTCCACCCGTGTCCGTTTCCTGCGCGGGCAGGATAATTGTCGGATTTCCTTTCACCAAGTAAGGTCCATAGGTCGCCATCGTTACATTGGCCGTAATGGTGGCGTCGCGGTTCGCATCGCCGTTCAGCGTATATTCGTGTTTGTCGCCTCCCGCCACGCGAAATAGATCGACTACGTACCCCGCACCGCCGACGGTTCCGTTAAACCCGACGAACCAAGGCTCTCGGCTGTATTCCGAAACTTCCGGGTAAGCATTTTCCTGATGCGCCTGCATCGCCTGGACATCGCCCGAACCGGAAAGCCGGTTAAAGGCTGATAACTTGCCGCCTGGCTTGCCGGCACCCTGGATCGAGGCGTCCTTTCCGTTCACGACTACTGTATTATGGCCCAACGTTGAGACGGACCACTGCCGGTAAAACGTATGGGTATACCCAATGTCGGGGAGAAGCTCCTGGCCCTCTCCATAAAGGGTCAAATTCAACGGATCTTTATGATCGTGTCCGAATTTCGGCGAGAAGGTCATATACAGCTGCGACTGGTCTGCAGCCTGGCCGCGGATCATTTTCGCGATTCCCGCCGACGGCATGACGAGAGAGGACACGTTTTGCGGCGATGTTGCTTTTTGGTACGCCCACGTGTCGTTGATCGGGAGATAATTGCCGTTCGGGTAAGAGAGCAGATTCGGGATATTCAGCAAGGATCCGATTTGCGGCAGCTTGACGGACGGATCGAAATTGTCGAACCGCTGCCCGGTTCTGGAAGAGATGTAACCTGCAGGATCCGTCCACCCTGCCGCGTAACTGGCGGTTCCCCGTATGCCATTGGCCGTTTGGTTATGGTAGGAAAGCGTGATTTCCTTCCAAAAGCCATCGGACAAGAAGCCGCTCTTGGCGAATTCATCCATCCGATCTACCGCCTCATGGATGTATCGCGGTTCCTTGAGCGCTTTGCCCAGCTGGATGAGCCCGATCCAATTCTGATATTCCACATTGTGATTCAATACCGGATACGTATGAATCCCCTCAATCGACGGCAGCAGCATGTCGTCCACGATTCGGCTTCGTACATCATCCCCGGTTTCCGCGCTCAGCAGTTCGAAAGCATCGGTCTTATCCACCTCGGCGAAAGCATCGGCAAGGGGACGCAGCGTGACCAAATCCTGAGAAGTCCATCTGTCCCAAATCCCGCCATAATAGGCAAAAGGCGGAGCGGCATACCCTTCCATCGGATATTGATTCCAAATCGTATCGTTTATCCTGACCCAGCCTTGATACGCTTGACTGAACCGGTACAGCAGCCGTGCTGCTCCGAGCGGATCGGCCACCGCCAATTCCTTGGTCCTCTTCACCGCATACAGACGCTGCAGATGCCACAGATGAGCCGACAAAAAGTAACGTTTGCCTGAGCTGTCCTCATAGTAGGGGTACTCCACCTGTTGACCAAGCTTATTCGTCACCGTGAGCGCCTTCGTTTCCTTGTACTGGTCGTTCGGATAATCCAGCTTCAGTGTATCAGCCGACGTTATTTTCCAAGGATTGGTCGCGTTCCACGTATAGTTCGCCGATCGAAATCCGAGCTGCGTGTTATGGGGAACGCCGGTAGCAAAGAAACCGATTTTATCCGGAACCAACTGAAGCAAGGTTGCCACTTCCGCGGATGGCGGCTGATATGTAACTTGGGTAACCGTGCTGCTCGTTGGCGGAACATGGTAAAGCTGTTCCCCTGCTTCAATCAAGCTGTAGCGGTCAAAGGAAAACTCCGCCAGCTTCCCCGGAATGCTTCCAGAACTGCCTGCCAGCAGCTGCAGCCGGTACATTCCGTTCTCGAGAGGCGCCGGATGTGAGAATTCGAGCAGGTGATCGGCCCCTTGCTTGCCCAGTATCGCGTCACCGATAACCGTCCGTTCGCCGGACGGGGCGGTCCATATCAACTGAACGACAGCATGCTTCAGTTGCGGATAGCTGGATTTCTTGAAAGCGAGCACTTTCTTGCCAAAGCTCTTGAACAGCAATCGGGCGTTTTCCGGCTTCCAGGCATCCGTCTGAGTACCGACGGTATCGGACTGCGGCCTTTCCAGAAACAGACTGCCCAAGCGTCCTTCGTTCGTTACGTCGGCATGAAGCGTGAACGCTCTTTGGTCAAACGGACGGATCCGATCGTCATCTATCAATGTCGAAGTGCGAATCGGAACCCAGGAGCTCGCTGGATAGGGGGAATCCGGTCCGTAATAACGGATGACGTTCAACCGTAATTCCGCTGCCGGCCGCAGCTGCGGCCCGCCTACCGCACTCCAGGGTACCGCGATTTCTGCCGTCCAGCTTCCTTCCGACTGCTTCCGAACGACCGGCGTGACCTTCTTGTTCAACACCAGGTTGATAAACTGCTGCTTACTGTCTTCCGGATCCTGACCCGTCCAGTTGTTGAGGCTGATTCCGACTGAATGCGAATCGGTCGTTATATTAACGGGAATCGTATAGAACGTTTGTTCATCCTCGCCGTTGTTAAGTACTATAAATACCCGTTCCGCCTTCGGCGGACTGTCATACCCGAGCGGACTTTGCAAAGAAATATACAAGTTGCTTGCGTCGTATACGATTTTGACGACCGTATCGTGCTCGGCCTGCTCATTATCGAAAAAAGTCTTGAAGCCTTGCAATGGGGAAGCCTGCCCCCATGCCGCTTCGTTCAAGATGCCGTCCGCCACAATAGGACCGTAGGTAGAGCGGGTTACGATTCCCCAGCGGTCATTCGACATATCGACGGACGGATACGAATCTGGATCGGTTGACGAATTGTCGGCATACGAACCGGGAATAACGACGGTCTGCAGCAATAACACCAGGAAGAGCAGCCATGCGATCTTGCGTGTAAGAATGGGTTTCACCCTTCTTCACTCCTTCGGATTGTCGATTGTTCGACTGTCTGCCCGCCGGGAAATGTCTACACGCAGAACTTTCGGCGTTTACTTTAGTCCCGAAAGTTCTGCATGGTTCATTACTTGCCTTTTTTAAGTTCCTCAATCTGCCTGTTCGCCGTCCCTTCCGCTTCGCGCAGCGCGGTATTTACGTCTTTCTGACCTGCGATCACTTTGTCGAATTCACTGATGAGCGCTGCTCTCGCTGCAATATAGAACTGATTCTTCAGGTTCATCTCGCCGTAGTGGGGCGGGATGAGCGCTTTCACGTTTTTGTTCGCCAGTTGCGGAATGCCGCTGCCGAGCAAGTTAATATAGTCAATATTTTGCAATGGAGGCGTAGCGCCTGTCTTAACCAGTTCCTTCTGGATGTCGTCGGAAACGAATTGAGTAATGGCCATGAAGGCTTCGTCCCGATGCTTGCTTGTAGAAGAAATCAAGTAATAACGGGTACTAGGCTGCGGCCCCTCCTTTGGGGAATTTTTGAACGCGGGGAACGGAGAAATATCCCAGTTCATGTCCCATTTTTCGCTAACGGCTCTGATTCCGGCATCGTTCACGCCGATCGTGATCGCCACATTCTTCTCTTTGGTGAACATCGTTCTCGTTTGGGTAATATTCGTCAGTTTGTTCGGTTCCGAATAGCCCGGTGCGAGCGTATACAACGGAACGATCCTGTCGAATATCCGCTTCCAGTAATCGTTCGATAAGGTGGCCTGATTCGTCTTCGGATCCACGTATTGAGGCGCCTTCTCGTTCATATCCAGCATGGCGACAATATCCCCGGAGAAGCCGAAATATTGGACTCCGGCGTCGACTCTCGTCAGCTTTTTAGCCGTATCGTATATATCTTCCCAAGTCATTTTGTCGTTCAAGTAGGGCACACCGAATTTGTCGAACAAATCTTTGTTGTAATAAAGCGTATACGAGCTTACTCTTCCCGGAAGACCGTACAGCTTGCCCCCCGTAATTTGTTTCATCGAGTCGATCGTGACCGGAATGAACCGGCCCAGATCATACTTGTACTTCTTGACTAGATCCGAGATGTCCGAATCGAGCCCCACGTCGATGATCGGCTGAACGTCCGGAGTAGAAATGATAATATCAATCGGCGTTTGGGCCGATACGACGTCCTTCAACGAAGATCCCTGGCCCGGGGCAATAAACTTGAATTTGAAATTCGGATACTTCTGTTGAATGTATTGCCCTTCCGAGCTCATGAATCCTTCATAAGTGCCGCTCAGCATGGAGTAAACGGTCAGCTCCACTTGTTTGTTCGGATCTATCGGCTCTGCCTGGACGCTGTCGGGCGCCTTCTGCCCTGCTGGAGACGGAGCCGTTTCCCCGCCTGATCTGCCGCCCGATCCACTGCAAGCGGCCAACAGCAACAGTGCCGACATTGAAACAGCTCCTAACCACCGCTTCTTTACGATTCTCATCTTCGACTTGCCCCTCTCGACAACTAATTGGGATAGGATGTATTCCGTCACACCATGATAACGTTTTCATCCGTCCGATGCTTCGATTATAGCGTACGGCTTTTTTAGCCAACAAGGAATACTCATGACCTCGCATAGTATTTTGATTACCCGTTATTCCGACTTCGTCTCCTTTTTCAGCATTCCGGTATACAAGGTCATCAAAGTACTATTACAGGTCATCAAGGTCGCTTATGCAGGAGCGTGTTCCAAGCTACTATGTAAAAGGAATGAGGAAGGTGAATCCTTAGTTTCAACTTATATCGCTAATGGAGGAATAGACATGTTGCGTGAAATGCATGCCGACATTATTGTGGTCGGAGGCAGCCTTGGGGGCTGCGCTGCGGCGCTGGCCGCAGCCAGATCTGGGAAGACCGTGCTGATGACGGAAGAAACGGCTTGGATCGGGGGACAACTGACCAGTCAAGCAGTTCCTCCTGACGAACACCATTGGATTGAGCAGTTCGGCTGTACGCACAGCTATCGCCGGTTTCGGGATGGAGTAAGGGAGTACTACCGCCGTCATGTTCCACTGACTCCGGAAGCGGCCGGGTTGCCTAACCTGAATCCGGGCAATGCCAAAGTTAGCCGCGTCAGCCACGATCCGAGGGTTGCGCTCGCCGTCCTGCTGGAAATGCTCGCGCCGTACACGCTAAGCGGCAAGCTTGTCATCCTGTCTCACTGCCGTGCGGAGACGGCGGAAACGGAAGGAGACCGCATCCGTTCCGTTACGGTGAAAAACGTGCTTACGGGGACCCGAACGGTTCTGACCGCACCTTATTTTCTCGATGCCACCGATTGCGGGGACCTGCTTCCCTTGACCGGAACGGAGTACGTTACCGGTTCGGAATCCCGTTCCGAGACGAATGAGCGCCATGCGCTCGAAGGCGCGGCGGACCCGCAAGACATGCAGGCATTTACGCACTGCCTCGTCGTCGACTATATCGAAGGCGAACACCATACGATCGAGAAGCCATCCGACTACGAATTTTGGCGGGCGTACCGACCCGATTTTTGGCCCGACCAGTTTCTGAGCTTCTCGGGCGTACGTCCATCCACCTTGGAGCACGTACGATACGATCTATTACCCGGAGGGCAGGGACTGACGTTCTGGGAAGGCTTCTCCCTGGTGTCTTACCGGCGCCTGGCGGATAAAACAAACTTTGCTCCGGGCACCTTCCCTGGCGACGTTACCGCCGTCAACTGGCCTCAGAACGATTACTTTCTCGGCTCGATCATCGACGTGACCGAAGAGGAGAAAGCCCGGAATCTCCGGCGGGCCAAAGAGCTGAGCTTGTCTCTGCTGTATTGGCTGCAGACGGAAGCGCCGCGTCCGGACGGCAAGAGCGGGTACCCTGGATTCCGCCTGCGCCATGATGTATTCGGCACCGAGGACGGTCTAGCGCCGTACCCATACATTCGTGAATCGCGAAGAATCAAAGCCGAATTCACCATACTGGAGCAGCATGTCAATCCGCTTGACCGACCGGATGGACGGGCCGAAACGTTCCACGATTCCGTCGGCATCGGCCTCTACGGCATCGATCTTCATCCGAGCACGGGAAACCGCCATTATATCCATTTGGCCGCTTTGCCATTCCAGATTCCGCTCGGCAGCCTGATCCCGATACGGATGAACAATTTACTGCCGGCCTGCAAAAACATCGGAACGACCCACATCACGAACGGCTGCTATCGCCTGCATCCCGTCGAATGGAATATCGGGGAAGCATCCGGAGCGTTAGCAGCCTTTTGCCTGGAACGCGGCGAATCGCCCCGCAACGTACGGAACGACGCGAAGCTGCTCGCTGATTTTCAAAACATGTTGGTGCGGCACGGCTTCGAGCTAGCTTGGCCGGAGTCTGCCTTAGGCGGTTAAGCTTATATCGTTAGCACCAATTGGCATTCTTGCCGATCTGCCCTGCAGATCGGCTTTCTTTGTATCCAAACCGATGCACGCGTTCCCACCCCCGTACATCCCATAAATGTGCTAAAATGATAGCAAATAAACCTGAAGCCGGACCGAATCCGTCTTCTTCCGGCATTACCGAGGGGGCATTACTGTGAACCGAACTCCAACTTCTGTGACCTTTCAAACAAGTACCGGCTCTCACCTGCTGATCGTACCGGTCTCTCCCTTTGCCTTTCACATCCGTGTGAACCGGACAGGCCAATTCGATAAGCCTGCACCGCTTAACCGTTATGGCATAATAACCCCCCCTGGATCTCCGGTCCACTCCGAAACGGAAGACCGAGGAGCTTGTCTGCAACTGAACACGGACGTGGCTTCACTGCAAGTGGATCGCCATACCGGGGAGGTTGCTCTCTCCAGCCGCGCAGGGACGGTGCTAACCCGACAAAACAAACCTCCTTACGGCGGCGGACCCGACGGCTTCGAAGCTTGGTTCGCACTTTCCTCGGAGGAACGGATTTACGGATTAGGTGATCAGTATGACGCACCCTTAATGAAGCGAGGCCGACAAATCTCCATCAATTTGCGCGGCAACCGCGTTCATGCCCCGGTCCCGTTCCTTCTTTCCAGCAAAGGCTGGGCACTGTTGGTCGATACCGACCAAGAGCACGAGTTCGATGTCGGCCGCTCCTCGCCGGACGAGCTGCACATTCAAGGAAAACGCGGGGAATTGGCCTACTACTTGATCGCTGGCGTCAATTTGGCAGATTTGTTGAGGAAATACGGTGAATTAACCGGCCCGTCCGTACTGCTGCCCATCTGGGCGTATGGCTTGACCTTCATCTGCAACCAGCAAACGACTGCGCGAGATATGATCGAGGATGCACTAAAATTCCGGCGGGAAGGGATTCCGTGCGACATGATCGGGCTGGAACCGACTTGGATGGATCAACCATTCGACTACAAGTCGACCGTTCAATGGCACCCCGACCGGTTCTTTATCCCGCAATGGATGCCGGAAGGCGCCCACACCTTCATGGGAGCGCTGCAAACCATGGGTTTCAAGTTAAGCTTAGGACTGTATTTGCGGGATCATGCTGGAACCGACAATAAGCAGGGTTACGCTGAATCGTGGTACGAGTACTTGAGGCCGTTCGTCGCGCAAGGAGTTCAAGGCTTCAAGCTGAACACCAAACTGCCCGTGCAGGAGCAAGCTCGCATTCCGGCTTTTCCACACGAAGACACGGAAGCTGCCAGTCTGATGGAGTCCAATATTGTAAGTCGGGACATTCAGGAAGGGTTTGCGGAACAAACGGGACGTCGGGCGATGGTATATACTCCGGTCGGGTACACCGGCATACAGAAATATGCCGCCATCTGGTCGGGAGGCAGACAACAGCCCCACCTGTCCATACTCAATTTGGGCTTGTCCGGCATCCCGCATATGAGCGTCGCCATGAACTTGCATACGCCCGCCGGCATCCACTTCGGCTTCTTCCAACCGTGGTCGAAAGTAAATAGCTGGGCCTATTGGCGACACCCATTGTTGCTCGATCCGCATCTTCTCAGCATATTCAAAACGTACGCCAAGCTGCGGTACCGACTGCTGCCTTACATTTATTCCGCTGCAAACGTCGCCGTCCGTACCGGTTTGCCAATCGCCAGGGCGATGCCTCTCGCCTATCCCGACGATACTGAGGCCGTATCGCGGCAAAACCAATATATGTTCGGCGACGATTTCCTTGTAGTCGTATTCACCGACCAAGTATATTTGCCGGATGGCGAGTGGCTAGACTACTGGACCGGTGAGAGACATACCGGGCCGACGACCCTCACATACAGCACTCCGGGACATGCCGGCGGCCCCCTATTTGTGCGAGTCGGAGCGATATTGCCGATGTGGCCGGATATGGAGTACGCGGGACAAAAGCCGCCAGATCGCATGGAGCTGCATTTGTACCCCGGGAGCGATCGAGTGTATACGCTTTATGAGGACGACGGCGTATCCCTGGACTATAGACAGGGAGTGTGCGCAGAAACCAAGATTCGCTGCCGGTATAACCGGAAAAGCTTTGCCGTCGAAATCGGACCGCAGATCGGCAGCTACCAGAATATGCCGGAGCAGCGAAGCTGGGAAATCGTCGTTCATTCGTTTGACTTGCCGGAGGTAGTCAGGGTGGAAGGCGTAGAGTTTCGGAAAGCGATGGGCTCCCACAAAGATCTCATCCCGGGCTTCTGGTCGTTCCACCGAAAAACGGGAACCATTCGACTCGTTATTGCCGAAACACCCGAAAGCCGCTTAACGTCGATTCAGTTGGAGTTGGTTTACTCTGCCAGCAGGGAAACCCGGAAAGACTCGCCGCGTCCGGCGAGGATCGGCAGCAGCAGGGGAACGGTAGGTGAAATGGAGAAGGAAATTGAGATCGGACTGGAAACCGGAGATCTGGACAAAGCGCTATTCGCGCTCGAGCAATGGTGGAATGTACGGACAGCGGAAGCAAAATCAACGGAAGAAGTTCGAGAGCACTGGTTGTACATGAACGGATTATTCGTTCGTTCCGTCGAACGTAGGGGAAGAACCTTGAGCGAGGTAGTCGAAGAAGATCAATTGCGCATATCGCAGCTTCAACCAGGCGACGGGCCCGAACAAGCTTATGGTTCGCTCGTGCGGGTGGCTGGGCTAATCGTCGAATATGACAACAGACAGCGTGGGAAAACGCACGAAATAGTCCGTCAGGCTACGGATATCATCATGCAGGAAATTAACCAAGAGATTTCCCTGCATGCGGTGGCGGACCGGCTCCATCTCAATTCATCATACCTTAGCCGCAGGTTCAAGAAAGAAATCGGCCGGTCGTTCTCCGACTATGTGCTGGAAAAAAAGATGGAGCTCGCCAAGGAGCTCCTGCTGAGCGGCGCGACGGTCATCTCCACCGCCGAACATACCGGCTTCAAAGAAGCGAGCTATTTCATCCGCGTATTCCGCAAATATTGGGGAGTCACTCCCGGGGAAATGAAGCCATAGCAAAGCTCCACATTGTCAATATAAAATGTATGCGTGCCGATCCACTCGGTTTCTGGGTATGCCGTCATGCCCGAGGATCTTTCGGCTTCGGAGCCGGGGCCACAGGGGGAATCGGTATAGACGAAACCAAGATCCACAGCGAAGCCGAGCTCGGTCAGCCCCGTCTCCGGGTCCCGGGTGACGGAGACGACAGGATAAGCTGCGGTCGTATGGTCCGGATGTACAATGACGGCATAACACCCGATTACGGAGGATGGAATGTTTGCATCCGTTAAGAAAGCATGCTTTCCCCCGATACTTACCGGTCGCAGTACATCCATGATTCGGCCGGCGACCGGGCCCTCGCCTATGAGCGTCCGGTTGCCGGCTGTCAAGCTTGTCCCGCCTACCAGCATCATTTGACTTACCTCCCCGTCCTTCAAACGGATGAAGCCCGCCTTCCCGGCAAGCTCCCACTTGCCTGCCCGCAGAGGCTTGCCGTTATAATACGGAGCACTCATGATAATATCAGTCACGGAGCCGTACGAAACTGTGACTACCACCTCGTTCGTCGTCTCGTCCGATCGGATGACTTCCACCCTCTCTATCGCCGGATAGGCGTCGGAAGCATACGGTTCCATGACATGAACGAATTGGCTGTGCAGATCCGCTCCGTCCGGAGCTTCCCTTCGCACGATCCATTTGGGCATGGAGTACAGGATGGCCTCGCTGTTGCGGTCACCTTCCAACCCGTTCAGTCGCGTCGATCTTAGGGACGGCGCCCGTCCCTGGAACAATCGGTTATGTCCCGGTCCAGCGAAGCCGTGAACCTTCAGCCCCGCTCCCGTCGAGGGTTCGCCGTTATTGTCGCATGTCGTAAGCGTCATGTTGTAGACTCCATCCGGCAGTTCGGCTGTCCGCACCTCTTTCACATAGGCATACGCATAATACTGATTGTCGCTCGTTCCACCGTAATCGGTTTCTTGCTTCGGTTCGATGATATCCGGCCGACCTTCTACCAAATACGGTCCATAATCGGTCAACGCGATATTCGTGGTCATCTCCGAATCCCGATTGGCATCGCCGTTCAACGCATACTCGTGCCGAGTCCCGCCGGAAACGCGGAATAGGTCAACCACATAACCTTCAGCCGCCTCTGCTCCTTCGAAGCCGATAAACAATAGCTCGCGCGAATAGTGGGACACGTCCGAATAAGCGCATTCTTGACGGGCCCGGATCATTTGAACATTCGCCGCCTCTGCAAATAGTTCGATATTACCTCCGTTTTTGGCGCTGCCGACCAAACTTGCATCTTGTCCGTTTACGGTTACCGTATTATGCCCCAGCGTCGATACCGACCATTGCCGGTAAAACGTGTGCGTGTAACCGATATCGGGCAAGAGTTCCTGCCCTTCCGCGTACAAGGCCAAGTTCAGCGGGTCCTTGTGATCGTGACCGTTATTGGGGGAGAATGTCAAATAAAGCTGCGCCTGCTCCCGCCCGAGTCCTCTGGTCAGCTTGGCGATTCCCGCTGACGGCAGAACGACTGACCC
This sequence comes from Paenibacillus sp. P4_E11, assembly GCF_056401635.1. Taxonomy (NCBI): domain Bacteria; kingdom Bacillati; phylum Bacillota; class Bacilli; order Caryophanales; family Paenibacillaceae; genus Paenibacillus; species Paenibacillus sp. P4_E11. The sequence continues at coordinate 18,937 of NZ_JBFUIX010000078.1, forward strand.
GGTACATTGAGGATTTGCCGCCTTCTGGGAAGCCCAAGTGTCGTTAACAGGAAAGCATTTGCCATCCGGATAAGCGAGTATATTCTGCAATTGAAGCAAGCTATCCATCAGCGGCACCCATGCACCCGCGTCGAACATATCGTAGCGCTGTCCATCGCGCGGCGATACGTAGCCCGCCGGATCGCTGTAGCCATCCAGACAACGGATCGTCTGGCTCAGCCCATAGCATGTCTGCTGATGGTAGGACAACGTGATTTCTTTCCAGAAGCCGTCCGCCAAATAACAAGATTTCACGAACCGCAGCAAACGTTCTACCGCTTCATGGACGAGTCGCGGCTCGCCGAGCGCCTTGCCGGTTTGGATCAGTCCGATCCAGTTCGGAAAGTCGACATTACTCTGCAGGACCGGATACGTAACAACCGATTCAACCGATGGATGAAGCATGCCATCTACGATTGCACTCCGGATATCAACACCAGCCTCCATACTCAACAACTCGAACGCGTTCGTCTGATCCACTTCAATAAAAGCATCGAGGAGCGGCAGCAATCCGTGAAGATCCATCAAGTTCCACCGATCCCACATACCGCCGAAATACGGATAAGGCGGATGTGCGCTGCCCCCGATCGGATGCTGTACCCATACCGAGTCGTTGAAGCGCACCCATCCGGCGTAAGCCCGTGCAAACTTATGCAGCAGTCGGGCAGCTCCGAGCGGGTCGGTACCTACCAAACGGCCGGTTTCGCCTATCGCATGCTTGCGCTGATAATGCCATAGGTGGGCGGATAGAAAGTAACGCATGCCCTGTTCGTCTTCGAAGTAAGGGTACTCGACAACTTCTCCCCGCTTGTTGGTAACGAGAATCGCCTTTGACTCTGGATACCTGTCGTTCGGGTACGGCACGCGGGCGTCGTCCCCAGAAATGATCAACCATGGAGCTTCAGGGCTCCACGTATAATTGGTGGAGCGGAAACCGAGCATCGGACGATGCGGCACGCCTGCTCCGAAAAATCCGATACGATCCGGTATCAACCGCTCTAGAAACAGCACTTCTTCCGATGGAGGGACAAGGGCAATAGTCCTCTTAGGGCGGTCGGATGGGCTTGGCCTAACCGTACGTTCTCCTGCGGCGATCAGGTCGTACCGGTCGAATACAAACGCGGCGAACCTCGACTGTACAGCTCCCTCCCCCAAGATCAACCTAATTTGATATAACCCGTCCTCCCGTGCGTCCGGATGGACGAAGTCGAGCGTGTACTCTGCCTCCTTATGGCGCAGGTTAGTCGAGTCAAGAACAGTTTTCCGTCCGAGCGGATCGATCCATGCGATGGACAGATGCGAAGGATCGACTCCGGACAGGTCGCGACTTCGGAACGACAATGTTTTCTCGGAGTTTCCCCGGTATAGGAGAGTGGCTAATGTCGTCGACAGCTTCCATTCCGTCGGTGTACGAACTCCTGGCGGATTGCCCGAAGGCCGCTCAACGAACACGGTTCCAAGCCTTCCTTCGTTCGCAACATATAACTCCAGACGAAACAATCTCTCCTCCAAAGGACGACGGACATCCTCCATCCGAATCGTGCCCGTTCGGATCGGAACCCACGAACTTAACGGTTCCGTGGCGTCCGGACCGAAGTAACGAATCACATTAAGCCGCCACTCCGCGCCAGACCGCAAGTCCGGTTCGCCTAGAGAGACCAATGGGACGCTTATTTCGGCGCTCCAGCTTCCGTCCGCCCGTTTGGAAACGACCGTCCGGACTCCCTCTTCTTTTCCAAGATGAACAAACTTCTGCCGTCTGTCCCGCAGCTCCGCCCCGGTCCAGTTGTTGTAGCCGATTGCATACGGATGCCGCCCCTTCGTCACATCAACGGAAATCGAATAATAAATGTCCTTGTCGGAAGGCGTACCGAGCAGAACAAACACGCTCTCAGCATCCACAGCGGTTTCGCATCCCTGCTCACTTTCCAGTGCAATATACAATTGTTCCGTATCGACCATCAGCCTGACCCGTGTGTCGCGTTTGACAGGCTCGTTATGGAATGCCGTGACGAAGCCGTCAATTTCAGCCGATTGCCCCCATTCGGACTCCTCGATGTTCCCATCCATCTGCGGAGCTGCTGGGGCCTTGGCCATGATCGCCCATTTGTTCGCGAACAGCCGAACGGACGCTTTCTCGGTAACCTCTTCGCTATTACATGACGCTTTCACGATATCACCTCCTAAGCAAGTCGAACGATCCGCCTTTCGGCGGCTGAGACATAGGCGGACTCCATCAATTGCGTCAAGGCCCGTCCTTGTTCAATCGTAATAGCTGGAGTTTGGTCATACAGCACATAGTCCACCCATTGGTCTACCGGCGAAGGCAGGCTTGGCGGAAGCCTGTCCGGCCTGATCCAGCCGGAATGGGGTTCCGAAGGAAGGAGCGAGCTGCGGATTTCCATTTGATTTCCGATCAGGAGGCACCCTTCCGTCCCGTATAGTTCCACGAGCGCCGGGGAGTGTCTGCTGGCAAATCCCGCTTCGACGACAGCCATCACGCCATCCGGGTATTGCAGCGTAACGACGGCGTTGTCCTCCACCTCCCGCCCGGTTACATAGCCGAATTGAGCGGATAGCGTCTCCGGCATTCCCAGAAAGTGATAAACCATCACCATCGGGTGGCAGCCCAAATCGATCAAAGCGCCGCCTCCGCATTCGGATTTATCGAAAAAATGGGCGGGCAGCCAGCCGTTAGGCACTCCTTCCCTCGGCAGCGCGCCGTCATGGGCGAGCCGTGCGCGGACAAAGGTGATGCGCCCGAGCAGCCCTTGATCCAGCACAGCTTTCGCATATATCGTTTTCTGATCGCCTATCCGCGGCAGCGAGACGGTCAGCTTCACCCCGTGACGGTTCACCGCGGCAATAATCTGATCCGCATCGGCTGTACGCAGTGCCAACACTTTTTCCGTAAAAATATGCTTTCCCGCTTCCGCCGCGGCAATCATGATGTCCGGATGCCTGCTGGAAGGCGCATTCACAACGACGGCATCCACATCCGGACTCGAAAGCAGCACGTCCAAATGCTCGAAAAAAGGCACCTTCAGTTGTTCCGCGATCTCTTGGCCGCGTCCGACATTCTCATCCCATACGGCGACGACTTCGCAATCGGTACGGTCCGTCAATTGTTTGGTATAGCCTTTGGCATGCACATGCCAAAAGCTCAGAATCGCTACCCGCAGCCGCATCATCCATTCCTCCCCGCAGCGTCCGGAACGGCCGTAGGCACTTCGTATCCCGCTGCCGCATAGATCGACTCGGTGAATTTAACGACCTTGAGCGCATACTCCCCGGGAACCAAAACCTCATGCTTCCCCCAGATCGCGTCCAAGAAGCTGCGATCGGGATCCGTCAGCGCTTCGGGCAGCTCGGGTTCAACCGGATCTTGTCCGTGCAGGTTCAGCGTTACTCGGCCGTTGTCATAAAAGATCGCGCCGGCTTCTCCGATAAAGGCATAAGTTTCCTTCAGTTTGGCCAGCGGCGCCAAACCGATAATGTTCATGCTGCCGATCGCCCCTTCAGCAAAGCGGATATTCGTCATAGTATCTACCTCAACCGGCGATCCGTGACATTCCAGTTGAACCGTCAACTCTTTCGGTGTCAAACCAGTCGTCCACAGCAGAACATCGATAATATGACTGCCCGAATCCATCAGCATGCCACCCCCGGAAAGCTCCGGCATTTGCCGCCAAGTCCCTTCCTGTGCCTGCTTCCAATCTTGATACAGGGTAGCTGTTACCGAAGTAAGTCGACCGATTACCCCGCCCTGAATGGCCTGCTGGATATACATGAATGGGGGCAAAAAATGCCTTTGGAACGATACCTGCAGCACTTTGCCATATTTCTCGGAGCACGCGATAAGCTGTTCCGCTTCCTTGGACGAACAAGTCATCGGCTTCTCGATCATCACGTGCTTGCCAGCCCGCAGCGCCTCCTCGGCTTGCCGGTAATGCAGCGTATGCGGAGAACAAATGATGACTGCGTCCAATTCACAATCGTGTAACATTTCAGTGTGATTCTCATACTCTTTTGCCTCATTCAGCCCGAATTTCTCTTTTACCCATTGCCTGCCCTGTTCCCCCGGATCCGCAAGCGCTACGATTTTCGCGTTCTCGATGCGGGACAATCTTAGCGCATGACTATGAGCGATGTTGCCGCACCCGATGAAGCCTACCCGAATAACTTTCATTCCGTTTCCCCCTTCGTGATTGGTCCAGTAATGATGTTCATTATACAAAGCCGGTTTAGTCCCAACAATGAATTCTGATGTCCTTGAATGATACTTTCATTACCTCTATAACAAAGCAACGTTACGGATGCATATTGGCACGATAGTACTAACCCCGAATTAACGTAATCCCGTCCGAATGGAGCTAGGCAGCTTCAGTATGTCGTCGACTCGCCAACGGTGGCACTTAGATCTTCGGTCAGCCGCACCACGCAGATGGCACCGTCCATGGTCTGTGTCCACTCGTGGCAGAACACCATCCACGGCTGCCCGCCCGCGTCCACGTGCAAGACAAATGGAAAATTCTTCAGATTTGTAACATCGAATGAATTTATTTCAAAAATGAATCCAAGTGTGAGTGAGAACTCAGAAAATCGTAAATGACATGGAAAACAAAAGACGACCGCTCGCCGGAACAAGATTCGGCAGGCAGTCGGCATCCATCCAACACTATAATGTAACAAGTTTAATATTGCGAAATTCCGCATAGCCTCCATGGTCCTTTGCCGACGAAAGCATCGCCTCCGATAGCTTGTCGGGAAAATTGATCATGCCGTCAACGCCACAGTCCAGCGCATGCGAACGACCTGTATCTAGTTTAGATTCCTTCCCCGAGATATTTCAAAAATCTTGGAGAGCATTTCCGCCTTCAATTCTAACAGGGGGAAATTCTCCGGATAAGTGGCATACATAAGCATCATGCCATGAAGGGCAGTTGAGAAGTGGAGCGACTGCATATGGGGATTGGGAACCCTCATTCTACGAAAGATGTCAACCTGGAGTTTGGATTGGCGAGCCATTTCATCTTTAAGCAATTGACTATATGTGGATACGACCTCGTCAGCTTCTGGATGTGTTTGAATGTGCAAGTAAAAACGATATTTGCTAGGCCTTCCTGAACATTATGAAGCGCATGATCGGCGATATACACAAGTTGTTCTACTGGAGTCGGTTTCGTGACCGCTTCCTCCATGACTTGAACGATTTCTTCTATACGGCTCAGGATTAATTCTCTTAAGAGATCGGCCTTTCCGGAAAAATAATTGTACAAGAGACCTTTAGAAATCCCGGCACGCTTAGCCACATCATCAATGGATGCTCCATGGCGGCGGAACCGATATGCGGGATTCGACCTTCCTTGCTCCTCTCCTATCCAGACATTTCAAAGTCATTGCCGTTGACCCACGCGGGTGCGGAAAGTCTCCTGCTCCGATGGAGCCTTCCAATTATATCGAAGATGTGCTTTCCCTTCTGGACCACTTGAACATCGAACAGGCTATACTCGTAGGAAATTCCATCGGTGGACAGATCGCAACTGAATTTTCGCTATCCTACCCGGATCGTGTGCAAAGTCTTATTCTACTCTCACCTGCATTGTCGGGATTTGTTCACTCTCCGGATTTGGCTGCCGTCCTGCAAAGAGTGCAAGCTGCCGTACCAGATGTCGTTAAGATGACAGAACTCGCTCTCGCTGCCCCCTTTTATACCGTTACCAGTAAAGGTCCGCAACGCGGCCTTATGGCAGAGATGACTRCACATAACATCAAAAAGATGYTMGAGTGGGCTACTCCAAAATCGGTTTGGSCTAAACCTCCTGCCATTGAACGATTAGACAAACTACAGTCAAGAACGTTATTAATTCTTGGAACACTCGATTTTGTTGATTGTYTCCGGATAGCCGACCATTTTCGTGTGGTTCCTAACATTCATTTTGCTGAAATCCAAGGGGGAGACCAYAAGATCAACCTTACTCAYCCGGAAGAGGTTTATTCGWATATARTTACGTTTTTGGAAGCCTAATTTTTMATGATCRATGTTGCTCAATAGCGAAGTTAAGGCTGAACGGYTTACGCCGACAGCCTCTTCGTTTTGTAATGTAACTCTCTAACAAAATCGGTGAAATAAGTATTACTAATTGACTAACGAAAACTGCTATTTATTTTAGAAATAAGGGGTATTCGGATTTTGTGGTGGAATACTGTCTACCAATTTCCAGCTTCAATTTCAAGTTATTTTGAACATATGGTCACTCTACGAATTTCTATTACTGACTGGTAAGAGCCCTTTTATTAACAAGTAAGCTCTGCACAAATGAAGTGCAGAGCAAAAGGTTCAGTCAATTGATAACTCAATGTATCAAATGGATTCTTGAAAAGTCGATTCACGATTTAAAAGCTCTTGCTAACGCGGTGATGTACTCCTTGCTTGCGCGTATGCTAACATCTGCAGCGGGAGCCATTGCATCAAAACCGTGAAAGCACCCCGGATACAAATGGAATTCAACAGGAACGCTAGCCCTCGCCATCCTTGCAACATAATCAATCGTTTCATCCCGAAACAGGTCCAACTCTCCCACACAAGTATATGCTGGAGGAAGCCCCGCCAAATTTATGGCACGGGCCGGAGCAGCGTAAGGGGAAACTTCCACAGTCTGTTCACCCAAATACATCTTCCAGCCTGCAATGTTAATTGATCGATTCCATACCGCATTGCGAGATGTAATTTCATGACTGGATGGCGTAATATTACGATCATCAATCATCGGATACAGCAGCATTTGGAATGCAATCGAGGGCCCTTCTTTATCGCGAGCCATCAAGCTTACCGCCGCTGCCAACCCGCCCCTTGCGCTGGATCCCGCGACAGCAATGCGCTTCACATCAATATTCAGTGGATTGGATGTGTTCGATAACCATAATAAAGTTGCATAACAATCATCGATGGCGGCTGGAAAAGGATGCTCGGGTGCAAGACGGTAATCAACTGAAACCACGACACAATCCACTTCTTGAACGAACCGTTCGCATAATCCGTCATCGAAATCGGGATGCCCTAAGACATAACCGCCACCATGGATCCAAAGTACCGCGGGAAGCTTGTTCGCGGATCTATGAAGCGGCTCATATATTTTCACCTTTATCTCTCCAGCTGGGCCGGGAACCATTCGACTGACGATTCGAATATGTTCGGATTGGTGCGGCGGCATAAACGGTATATTCCTGGCTGATTCCACGTCATCCGGCAAAGTAAGATGTGGAGTGTTTGCAAGTGCTTCTCGCAACTCCGGCGCCACTCTGTTTATAAACTCCATATTGATCCTCCTCGCGATCATTATTCGCTTTTTTAAAACTGATCTCATTCTCCAAAACTTTTTTCAAACAGCACTCGTTGCCAACTTTCTTTTTCTTAAAGCGAATGCTACGAAAGCAAGCATCAGACTAAGCGTATAGAAAGCACTTGAAGCCCATGGATGATATTGAACGGTGGAATTATAATTTACCCATAAGCCTCCCGTTACCGCTCCAATGGCCAACCCTAGATGTGAAACCGATGTGTTGAAACTGAGTATAAGATTGGCTGATTGAGGCGCTAATTGAATGAAGTAGGCTTGCACCGCCGGAGTGTTCATAAACACCGTGAACATCCAAACTAGGATCAGTGCCAATCCAATGAATAGCACTGCAATTAATGCGGGGAGCAGAGCAAGAGAAATCGCGGCAATGGCTGCAGTCAAAAAAATGGTTCGAACCGCTCCCCATTTATCTGTACTGTAACCTCCTGCACGTGAACCGATAATTCCGGCGATGCCAAGTACAAGCATAACTATTCCAATACTTGAAGCGTCCATATTAAGAATTGTTTTTAAATACGGAGTAACATAAGATAGCATGATGGAATGACTTACACAAACAACAAGATTGAAGCACAAGGCGGAGATCAGAATTGGATTTTTTAGTACGCTGAATTGTTGCCAAAAAGGCACCGAAGCATCCCCTTCGATTTCCGGGAGCAAGCGGACCAAGCCGATTATCACCACTATGCCGGTGATCCCTAAAACCATGAAGATGATATGCCAGTTCCAACGATTGGAAATGGCGATCCCGATCGGCACGCCCGCAGTCATCGCCATGCCGAATGCCAGAGAAATCATGCTGATCGCCCCGCCCATTTTTTCAGGGGGAACTAGCTTCGTGACCGAACTTATCGCAACCACGGAAAATACGCCAGCGCTAACCCCCAGAATGATACGAGATACAAGCAAGATTACATACTCCGTGCTAACGAAAGCTACTGCACAGCCGATAATATTAACAACCAGCGACAATAGTAATAACTGTTTACGTTTCATACGAGAAGTAAGCGAGATCACAATCGGGGTCCCAATCGCAAAGGCAAGAGAAAATCCGGTTATTAACTGACCGGCTGCCGCTATCGATATGCGCAAATCTTCCGCAATGAAATTAAGTACGCCTGAAACGACAAATTCAGCTGTACCTACAAGAAATATCCCTAGGATAAGAAGATAAATATTGATTCGATTCATTGGTCCATACCTCCTGTGCAACTTTTACACTGCCGCGTCCGGCATGTGAGATTAAAGTAATAAACGTGGATCCAGTCTATTGACAGTATAAGGTGATGAATAACATAATGTAAGAAGGCAATGTATTTGGATATAACCAATTTAATTTGACTTACTATATTTTTGTAAGGATAGTGAGGACATGGCTGATAAAGAACAGTCGAATATTTGTGAGGTACTTCAAATTCTCGGGGCAAAGTGGTCTTTTGTCGTGCTCGACGAGTTGTTGAATGGACCGCAGCGGTTTAATCAACTTCGAAAGAACGTGTCAATAATTAATACACAATCTTTAACGGATACACTTCGTCATTTGGAACAGAATGGTCTTGTTCGACGTCAAGTGTTTCCTACTGTACCGGTTACCGTAGAGTACTCCTTAACGGAAAAAGGAAGCGACTTTCAAACGGCGTTGAATGAAATGGATAAATGGGTGCAGAAATGGGGAGCTTCGCGTGAACATTGCGAAAAAGCCAGCAACTCAACTTAACTGAGTTGGCTGGCTTTATTTAGAATCAAAAGTCTACAAACTCTAATTAAAGCTCCCGGTCTTCTTAATGCCTAATCATGTCAAAGAACTGGAATAATGACAAATAAAATACCTAATATTACCTATAATGGATTTAAACAATTCGTAATTCCACCACAAAATCCGAATAGCCTTTTTTTCTATCTCAGAAAAAATATTGCCCCAAAATTCACTGACTGCCTCTTTTGTATGGTCAAGCAAGAAAACAGCGTATTTCCCACCAGAAAATTTACCAACTTGAGCTGGTTTTGCCACATTAAAATCTTTATTTATAACAACGCAAACATCATAACGACATTCCTCTTTAGGAGTAACCTCTGGGTTATCTTGTGGTATACCTAAAATTGTAGAATTATCAAAAACACCATTCAACTGTGCCCACTTTTTAAAAGACTCCATTAGCTCTTTGTTTTGCTTTTCACCATACTCTCCAACGTTTCGGAAATAAGCAATCCTTGATTCAGGTAATTCTTCAATAGTTATTTTCATATTTTAGTCCTCCTTTCTTAGATAAGGTAATGCGATTTAAAATGTTTTTCAAGCTCTTTTATAAAAGAATTTGATTATACTGTGTAATGATAATAAMGATGTTTAATTTTAAAGCAGAAAAAACGCATTACACCGTCCGCAAATGTGGACGGTGTAAAAATAAAGGTGTTTAATTTTTTGTACAATTACTAAATAAGAACTCATGGAAGTAACAATAAAGTCGTTTAAAAACTCAATCAATATGCAACAATCGCGCCCGATTGTTCAACAAGTTAAACAATCTTATTCACTTTTACTTTCTAACTCCTTAATTCTTTCCTCTAACTTTTTAATCTGTTGAATTGTATGAAGTACGAGCCCCAAAGCTATTGCGCCTATAGTGAAGGCGGGAAAAATAAGAAAAGCAGACCATTCCATTCGCTAACCCCCTTTTTATAAAGCCAAGTTATTCCAATAAATCTTGTTAAACAATCTGGCCCGTTTGCGGTATAACTTAATACATTTTAATTTTAAATGACTTTATTATTTTTTAAACAACTTTATTATGATTTAAACAACTTTATTATCACGAAACATATACTATGATTTAATTAATCTATTGTTCCACTACATAATCCGATTTATGATGTAATTTCTATCAAGTAATTAAAATAGTAATTCCACTATATATTCCGAAGACCCGAAATAAGTCTAAACTTCATTATTCTCGCCCAACGCTGTGATCATCTGAATTTTATCGTTGAGCTCGTTACTTAAGAAAGCTTTTGCTTCGGCATTTCCCGTTAGCTGCAACAAAATCGGTTCGTTTTCGTGACTTGCACTAACCGTGAACGTTAAAAACGGACAGCATTTTCGCTCCAAGCTAATCCAATCATACAACAGACGCAGCGTATCCGGATCAGCAGGAAATTGATACTCAAACCCTGACTCAATCTCCGCAACCCCAAGCCTTCTTTTTTCTAATTCGCCCCAAGCGTCCTTGTAATCTATACGCTCTTCTTTAGTGAATACCGTATGGCAGCAAGCAACCGGTATTTCTTTTTTCATACGCTTAGCTCCTTCCACTTGCACAAGAAGTGCAACTGCAGCCTGGTTTCATACACAATGTTCCATTTGCCTTTCGGCGCTGATAAACAACGACTGCAACAGTAATAAGAACAAGAGCCAATATCACAATCACCACTGGATTTAAAAAGAAAGAAGATATGCCAAGAACTGCCGCGCCGCCAAGCAAAGGTATTGCACAACATAGCGCGCATGCTCCAAGAACACCAAGCCCCGCTAGCCATTCCTTTTTTTTCATTTACTCCACCACCTCATTCCGACTATACTTTTATTATAAAACTTAAAGTTAACTTTAAGTCAATGGGGAGGTGAATTCCTTTGCCAAGTCTCAGCATCGGAAAGTTAGCAGCCAAAGCCGATATAAACGCGTCTACGCTTCGTTATTATGAATCTATTGGATTATTGCCGCCGCCGGAACGAATAAACGGTCAGCGCCGCTATGCTGAAA
>NZ_JBFUIX010000079.1:0-28817 GCF_056401635.1 Paenibacillus sp. P4_E11
GTAGACATGTGATCACAACGAAACCGTTCGAGCTGGATCACGAGCAAGCATTGAATATCCTCATGAAGGCCAATGAAATGAAAAAGGTAGTACATATGAACTCTCCTGGTCCTCTACGACATGATACGCTAACTTGTATTACATCATGGATAGAGAAATACGATCTGGGCATTCCGATAGGCTGCCGTTCGGACATTTGGGTGAATTACCGCGAGAAGGCAGACGGCGGATGGTACGACGATCCTGAGAGATGCCCGGTTGCCCCCATATTCAGGCTGGGTATTTACATCATCAATGATATGGTTCGAATACTCGGGCCGGCGCATAAGGTTTCCGTATTGAGTTCACGACTGATCACGGAACGGCCTACTGTTGACAATTCGCAGCTAAGTCTATTGTTCCAGAATGGGGCGATTGCCAATATTTTTGGGAGCTTTTGTGTAGATGACAGCCAGAGGTATAACAACACAATGACATTGAATTATGAACATGGCACGATCTATTGCAATGTAATGCCCAAGGAAGACGGTGCGGCGAATAAACTGCTTCTTGTAACCCGGGACAAACATAGCAAGGAAAGAGTCATGGAAGAAGTTGAGGTAACAGGCGATCCGGGCGACTATCAGTGGGAGGCGTTCTATCATTCGGTACTCGGTGAGAAAGTGAATGAGCAAGCCTATATCCACGATATCGTTGAAGGACTGAAGATTATTGAAGCGATGAAAAGATCCGACAAGACAGGAATGATAGAGGTTGTATAGGGGGAGAAGTATGAAAATTGGGGTTGGGTTGTATGGAAATAACGGCGGGCATCAAGTACACGGAGAACTGGTAGACCACCCAGATGCTAAGGTTGTCGCTGTTGCGGCTATGAATAGGGAAACTCTTAGGCCTGAGCAGCAAGCTGACACGGAGATCAGGTATTACGAAACGCTGGAAGAAATGCTAAGCGATGAGCGGGTCCAGGTCGTTTCCCTTTGTTCACCGCGAAGAGCGGATCAGGCTGAGGAAGCGATTCTCTGTATGACCAAGGGCAGGCATGTGTATGCGGAGAAACCATGTGCCACGAATGAAGGCGATATAGATCGATTGCTAGCAACAGTCATACAAACAGGCTGCACGTTCCGGGAAATGGCGGGCACGGGCTTCGAACAACCATACCTCGCCATGCGCAATATTGTCCAATCCGGGATAATTGGCGAGGTTGTACAAGTGTTTGCTCAGAAATCATATCCTTACCATGACAGGCGTCCACAGGATGAATCGATTGATGGTGGACTGATCGGTCAGAACGGCATCCATGCGGTTAGGTTCGTTGAGCATGTCGCTTGTGTGAAGATCAAGCATATATACGCAGTGGAATCCAAGCTTGGAAACCCTTCGCCGGATGGTGATCTGCACATGGCAGCGAGCATGATGATGGAGCTTGAGAATGGGGGTGTTGCCAGTATTGTGGCGAACTATTTGAACGTTAAAGGTTTTGGAAGTTGGGGCAATGAGCATTTGCGCGTGTTTGGCACCAAGGGGTTTATAGAAAGTGTAGATGGCGGGTCCCGTACAAGGCTGGTCGTAGGAGATCGGGATATGGGGGCCATTGATACGTCTGAATCGGGTCCAAGTTATTTCGATAGATTTATTAAGAGCATACTCGGTCAAGCGGAAATGCCTCTAACACTGGAAGATGAACTGCACAGTACGAGAATGGTCGTAAAAGCAAAGGCATTCGCTCACGAATATGAAATATACAAGCAAGGGAGTGTGTAGACGATGGCAGATGGAAGAATGGTTGTGTACAATTCAGACGCCGGAGGTATTCCGAACGTCTATCTGGCCTTAACGCTGGGGCATACCGGGAGCTGAGTCACACGAAAAAGTCACAGGATGCTGCGGTGCACACGGCCGATGGAATCCACTAATAGTCTGGTCAAATTGAATAATTTTTACTTAATGAATAAGATAAGTTGCGAAAATCGGTTTACAACTTCGGATTATTTGATTATCATAGAGATAAGTTAATCATTAAGTTAATAGCGGGCTAACACGTTTTTGCTGAAGGAGGGAGAGATAGATGGTCAATGCGGAACGGCTTTCTTTCCAAGGAATAACGACAAATTCTGTCTACTCGAGAACGAATCTAGTCACGATCCGCAATATGGCCCGTCCTTATGTGGATGTACCAGGGGAGTGGAAGTTTCCGCCTCAGTTCGAGCAGCTTGTCGATCAGGTCGTTGCCGCCCGTGCTGCCGGGAAACCGGTTATTTGGTCGATGGGGGCGCATGTAATCAAGAACGGGCTGTCCCGATACATAATCGAGCTGGTGAAGGAAGGCGTGCTGACCCATGTATCCGGCAACGGAGCGACAAGTATTCACGACTTCGAGCTTACTTTTCTCGGGGAAACGTCAGAGGATGTCGCCCGTTCGATTGAAGACGGATCGTTCGGCATGTGGGAAGAGACAGGCCGATACATGAACGAGGCGATCCAGCAAGGTGATGCGGCAGGACTCGGGTACGGTGAGAGCCTATACCGTTATGCAACAGCCTATCCAGAGCGGTTTCCCTATATCGACGATTGCGTATTCGTGCAGTGTCAGCGGTACGGCGTACCTTATACGTGTCACATCTCGATCGGCACCGATATTATTCATCAGCATCCTATCGTCGACTTTGGCGCTTTGGGAGGAACAACTGGACGAGACTTCAACCAGATATGCCGTTCGATCGCAGCATTGGAACACGGAGGCGTATATCTGAACTTTGGTTCAGCTATCTCGGGTCCCGAATTGTTCATGCACGGACTGGCTCTTGCCCGCAACAAGGGAATACGTATGGAAGGGATCGTTGCTGCTAACTTCGACATCGTCCCGGTAACTGCGGAGGAAACACCTCCGCAGTCCGACCCGAACTACCATTACAGGCCGCGCCGCGTATTCGTGGACCGATTGTCTGAAATCGACGGCACCGGGTATTTGTTCCACGGGCTGCATCAGCTGACGATCCCGCATTTCTTCGAACAAGTACTTCGCCGAAAACGTGAGCTCGGGATCGAGTTTCCTACTGTGGCTGCTGGGGCAGACGGGACTAGGGTCGAAGGGCCGAAGGGACTTGGCGGGGAGACGAGACTGTACCCGGTGCGGGAACGGGCAAGCGGATTGCATCTCGCTGGTATGGCCAGTCCCGGGCAAGATGATGCGGTCATCCCGCAATGGCCGACTGAACCAAGGCAGAGCAGCGAATTCGCCGAATTCATCAGCCGACTTGAAGCGGCGAAAGATCAGCAACGGATGGTTGTTTGCTCGCTAGGTGGGAACGTCATTGCAAGCGGTGTCAATCGGTACTTGATCGACCTCATCGCACGTGGGTACATAAGCCACATCGCAGTGAACGGTGCTTCTTGCTTTCAAGATATGGAGCTGGCTGCGTTCGGCCATACGGATGAGCTGGAGGTGGGGGCGCTTCGCGAAGGCAAATTCGGCATGTGGCGGGAGCCAGGGGACATTATGCACCGTGCACTTGCTGAGGGAGATGAGGACGGTCTCGGTTTCGGAGACAGCCTGATCGAGTATGCGAACAAACACCCTGAGCAATTTCCACATATCGAAGAGAGCTTGTTCGGTGCTTGTTCACGATACGGTATTCCGTACACTTGCCATATTACGATCGGGATCGACGACATCCAGCTTCACCCCGCTGCCGACTTTACCGTACTTGGCCGGGCAAGTGGTCTTGACTTCCAGACCTATTGTCATTCCGTCGCCAATCTAGAAGGAGGCGCGTTCCTTAACTTCGGTTCGACTGTGACCGGTCCGGAAGTATTCCTGAAGGCACTCTCGATCGCTCGTAATTTGCAGTACACGGTCCATCACATCACGACCGCCAATTTCGATATCGTCCGACTCGGCGATTATTCCCGGAAAGTCGGGTATGAAGATTGGGATTATTATTACCGGCCTCGTAAAAACATTATCCATCGCCCAACCAGCTTGGGAGGGAAAGGTTATCATTTTGAAGGCCTGCATCAGCTGACGATTCCGGCGATATGGAGGGGGATTAGCAAGACATGACGAACAATACTATCGGTTCGCCGGGGCAAGTGAAAGTGGTGCTGTTCGACTTCGATGGGACGTTATCGACGTTAAGAGCCGGGTGGGAAGAAGTAATGGCTCCTTTCATGAAGGAGTCGATTATCGGCAACCAAGTGTTGTCCGCTGAGCAAACGGCGGAGCTGGAAGCGGAGATCGCGGATCAAATCGATCAGTCGACTGGTACTCAGACGATCTTCCAAATGTTGTGGCTTGTGGAGCAGGTGAAACTCAAAGGATGGAATCCGCAAGTACTGGGCGAATGGGAATACAAGTCGGAGTACAATCGTCGTCTGCTGGAGCGGGTGAACGATCATATAAGCGGGCTGCAGACTGGGAAGTACGTAGCGGAGCACTTTCTGATGAAGGGATCGCTGGAGCTGCTCGAACTGCTGCAGTCGTGTGGGATCGAGATGTATGTAGCGAGCGGATCGGACCATCCCGATGTCGTCCATGAGGCGGAAGTGCTGGGCATTCGCCATTATTTCAAGGAAATCGCCGGAGCCCCGTTAGGCCGCGCTGATTGTTCGAAAGTCAAAGTGATGCGTGATCTGCTTGTCGAGAAAGGTCTTCAAGGACATGAATTGGCCATCATCGGGGACGGTAAAGTGGAAATCCGGCTGGCCAAGGAGAATGGTGCATTGTCGCTAGGCATCGCCAGTGACGAAACCCGGCGCGAAGGAATTAATCCGGTGAAGGAGAAACGGCTGCTTGCAGCGGGGGCGGATCGGATTACCGGCGATTACACGGACCTTGCGTTATGGGCGAACTGGTTAGGAGTCGACAAACAATGAGTGCGCAGGGGATCGATTTCTCAAGTGCCGTAGTAGTGAGTGGCAAGCAGTCAGCACCAGCCGAACTGAGAGCGATTGAAGTGCTGATGGAAGAGGTCACGAAACGAATGGGGATCACTCACCGGTTATTGCACGAGCTTCCGAGGGAAACGTCCGGCAATGAGCTGATTATCGTCGTGGGCTCGAAGGAATCGCTGCAGCAGGTAATGGAATCAAATGAATGGCTTGTCGAAGCGGGCAAGCTGGCTGCAGAGGGATATATAGTACGCAGAGGCGAGTGTGCGGGTCAACCGGCTGTATTCGTCATCGGAGCAGACGCTCGCGGGGTATTGTTCGGGATTGGCAAGCTGCTGCGCAACATGTCGTGGAAGGAACGTTCAGTTCGTCTTATCGGCAATCTGAACATCGTGACTTCGCCGCGGTTCGCCCTGCGCGGGCATCAGCTCGGCTACCGCCCGAAGACGAATGCGTACGACGCTTGGACGGTCGAGCAGTACGATCAATATATTCGCGAATTGGCACTATTCGGAGCGAACTGCATCGAGATATTACCTCCCCGCACCGACGACGCCAAGACGGGGCCGCTGATGAAGGTCGATCCGCTTCAGATGATGATCCGACTGTCCGAGACGATTCATTCCTATGGACTCGATACGTGGGTCTGGTATCCGAATCTTGGCAAAGATTATGTCAGCCCTGCTGCTATAGAGGAGGAACTGGCCGAACGTAAGGAAATATTCCGCCTCGTACCGCACATTCAAGCGGTGTTTATTCCAGGGAGCGACCCCGGAGATATGGAGCCGGATCTGCTGTTCGAATGGACAGATCGAATCGCAGAATTGTTGAATCGCTATCATCCAGAAGCGAAGATATGGTTATCTCCGCAAGTGATGTCGCACGAATCGCGACCGTGGCTGGAGTCGTTCTATGCGAACGTTGAACGGGAACCTAAGTGGTTGGGCGGTGTTGTATTCGGACCGCATGTCGACGATCCTTTGCCGGAATTGCGTCGACGAGTACCTGCGAAATATCCAATTCGTCGGTATGAGGATATTACGCACAACTTCATCTGCCAATACCCGGTCGCCGACTGGGATCGGGCGTACGCGCTTACACTTGGACGTGAATGCTATAATCCCAGACCTCTGGCGCAGAAACAGATCCACAACGTCATCGCGCCGTATGCGAATGGCAACATCTGTTATTCGGAAGGCATTAATGACGATGTCAATAAATTCATTTGGTTGGATCAGGATTGGGATCCGGAGACGCCGGTCATCGAAACGCTACGTGATTATGCAAGGGTGTTCATCGGCCCTGATTATGTAGAAGCAGTCGCTTATGGATTGATGGCGCAAGAAGACAATTGGGTCGGCCCGCTTGCGGTCAACGACCGGGTGGACATAACGCTGCAGCAGTGGAAGCAGATGGAACGAAACGCATCACCGCAAGTGCTGGGCAATTACCGTTTCCAGATGGGTTTGATTCGAGCTTATTATGACGCGTACACGAAGCGTCGGTTGATCTACGAGACGGAGCTGGAGTACAGGGCGAAGGATGCGCTTCGGGAGGCAGAGCAGACCGGCAGTCTCTCCGCGATGGAGAAGATGGAGCACATTCTGCAGCTTGCCCGCACGGAACCGGTCGCTCAAGATTATAAGCTCCGGTGCGAACAATTAGCCGATGAATTGTTCACCAACATCGGCTCGCAGCTGACCGTGAGCCGTCATTATGCAAGTCACCTGGAGCGCGGTGCTTTCGTCGAAGCGATCGATTCCCCGCTTAATGATGTAAGGTGGCTGCGTGAGCAAAGCGGAATCGTACGTGAGCAGGCGAGTGAATCGGCAAGATTGGCACATATCGAGCAGATGCTCGACCGAACTAATCCTGGGCCGGGCGGCTATTATGACAACTTGGGTTCCCCGAGCAGTGCACACCGCATAGATTCGGGAACGGGCTGGGACAATGACCCTGGTTATCTAAGCTCACCGCGAACGGCACATATGCCCGGCATGATGATGATGAGCGACAATCGCCACAAAGAGCTGGGCGGCGTGCCGCTAGCTTGGGAGAATACGGCGAACGTCGTGCTAGATACACCGCTCACAGTTAGATATGATTACCTGTCTTCGAACTGCCGCTACACCGTGAGGATCACGTATATCGGTGAGTCCAGGGGGGACGGCTACTGGGTAACGTTGACGGCGAACAGCGAGCACATCGTGCACGAGAACATGCATATTCGCTCCGCATCCGTCATAACGGTTCAGTCGGACATTCCGACGGAAGCGACTGCGGATGGCACGCTGCAGTTGACGTTCCGCAGGGTGAGAGGGTTCAAACGGCTGCACGTCGCGGAAATATGGCTTATGGTCGTCGATGAAGACGACTCCAGAAACTCGGTGGCAAATACGAAATAGTAGGGGGATATTCATGTTCCTGACGTATGAGAAGCTTGGCCGACGCATTATTGAGCTGGAGAAGTACCGATACAGCGACTTTCACGAATTTCCGACGTTCCGCTTCTGGATCGACGAGCAGGCGGAAATCGCCGCGAAACCTCCGGAAGACGCCGAATGGGGTCACATTGCCGTTGGCGATCGTTGGGAAGGCTGGGATTTGACCGCTTGGCTGAAGACGGAGGTAGTCGTCCCACCGCAATGGACCGGGCAACAAGCCCTTGGTTTGTTCGACTTCGGCAAGACGGGCGACGGACACAACTGGGGATTTGAATCGCTGCTGTACATCAACGGTTCCCCGTTCCAAGGAGTAGGCAGCAATCATCAGGAAGTATTCTTGCCAGACTCGCTCGTAGGTCAGACCATTGAACTGATGTTCAAAGTGTGGAGCGGACTGAGCGGCGGGGACGGAACGAGGACAATCCAGGAGCACAAGCTGCGCAAGGCCGGACTCGCGTTACTGGAGAAGGAAGCAGACGATCTGTATTACACGGCATTGGCCGCTTATCAGACGTTAGACGTATTGGATGCTAACAGCTGGGAGCATCAGGCGCTGCTCAAAGCACTTGACCGCGCGTTCCTGCTCATCAACTGGCGAGTCCCCGGCGATGAAGTATTCTATGCCAGCGTTAACGAGGCTAACCAGAAGCTGAAGGATGAGCTCGCCAAGCTGCCGAAAAACAATCCGCTTACGATCACGTGCATCGGACATACGCACATCGACGTTGCTTGGCTGTGGCGGCTCAAGCATACGCGCGAGAAGTCGGCCCGTTCGTTCTCGACCGTACTACGGCTGATGGAACAGTTTCCCGAATACGTATTCCTGCAAACACAGCCGCAGCTGTACGAATATATCGAGCACGACTACCCGGAGCTGTTCGAGAAAATAAAGGAACGTGTAGCCGAAGGCCGCTGGGAAGCAGCCGGTGCGATGTGGCTCGAATCGGACTGCAACGTCCCATCAGGGGAATCTCTTGTCCGTCAGCTTGTGTACGGTAAGCGTTATTTTGAGCAAAAGTTCGACTCGGCCTGCGAATATTTGTGGTTGCCGGACGTGTTCGGCTACAGCTGGGCGCTGCCGCAAATATTGAGCAAGAGCGGGATCAAATATTTCATGACGACGAAAATTAGCTGGAACGTGTACAATCGATTCCCGAACGATACGTTCTACTGGCGCGGGATCGACGGTACGGAAATATTGACCCATTACATTACGACACCGGACCCAGGTGCACGCGGAGACAAATTTACGAAGTTTTATACGTATAATGGTCAAGTGCTTCCGTCGACAGTGACAGGCATCTGGAACAATTATCGCGATAAAGAAGTGAACGACGAAGAACTGCTGCTATCGTATGGTTATGGTGATGGTGGCGGGGGTCCGACCCGGACGATGCTGGAGATGCGGCGACGACTGGAGACAATGCCTGGTGTACCGAAGGTCGTAACCGGGCGAGCTGGCGAGTTCTTCAACCGGCTCGAGAGCAAAGTCGAAGCAACGGACCGCTACGTCCATCATTGGGACGGCGAACTGTACCTGGAGCTGCACCGCGGGACGTACACATCGCAGGCGTACAACAAGCGGATGAACCGCAAGATGGAGCTATTGCTGCGCGATGCCGAGGTCGTGTCCAGCTTCAACTGTCTGCATGGCGGTTATGCGACATATCCGCAGCAGCAGCTGTACGACAGCTGGAAGATCGTGCTGCGGAACCAATTCCACGATATATTGCCAGGATCATCGATCACCGAGGTGTACGAAGATTGCCATGTCGAATATGCTGAAGCAGAGCAGCTAGCACTCGCTTCACTGAACAGTGGAATGAAGGGACTGGTCGCTGGATTGCAGCCGGACGGACGTGATCGCTGGATTGTGTTCAACTCGCTGCCATGGTCACGCAACGAACTCGTGGAACTGTCGTGGGATAACCGATTTGCCGATGGAATATGGCGTGACGGTGCAGGCAACTCGATTGTAACACATCGGGTGAATGACGATGCGGCCGGACAGAGATTGCTGCTGAAAGTAAACGACATTCCGAGTATGGGGTACACGACGATTTATTTCGAGGAAGCAGCTCTTGCTCCGACAGCGAGCTCAGCGGAGTTTCAGTCTGCAGCGGCTCCGATCACAGTAGGTAAAGAAGGAGCTTCGACGCCGTTCTACGAGATCACGTGGAATTCGTCCGGGCAGTTGACGCGGTTGTATGATAAACGGCTGCAACGAGAAGTACTTGCTCCGGGCGAAGTGGCGAACCGCTTCGATGTGCACGAGGACAAACCGGCTTATCACGATAACTGGGAAATCGACATCTTCTATGTTGAGAAAGTGCGCCATGTGACTGACCTGCAATCGTTAGCCGTAGTCGAGAACAGCGCGCTTCGCACCGTCATTCGATCCGAGTGGCATTACGGCAAGACGGTGATCAAGCAGGATATGATCTTGTATCCGGACAATCCACGTATTGACTTCGCTACATGGGTCGATTGGCAGGAGCGCGAGACGCTGCTCAAGGTGGCATTCCCCGTGCTCGTCCGTGCAACAGCGGCAACATACGAGATTCAATTCGGCAACGTGCAGCGCCCGACACACTGGAATACGAGCTGGGATTATGCCCGCTTCGAGACGTGTGCACACAAGTGGGTCGACTTGTCCGAGCGCGGCTTGGGCGTCAGCGTGTTGAACGATTGCAAGTACGGTCATGATGTCAAGGACAACGTGGTGCGTATTACATTGATCAAGTCTTCGAACAAACCAGATCCGAACTGTGATCGCTGTGAACATACGTTTACTTACGCGCTGCTGCCGCACGAAGGAGACTGGTTCGCGGCAGGCACGGTGGAACAGGCGCATCGGTTGAACGTGCCCGTTACGACTGCGGCGGTCCCAGCACTGCCCAATGAAGATGGCCATAGTCCCAACACAGACGGACTACCTCAAGCGCTCAGCATGATTAGTGTCAGTGGTGACCATGTTGTCATCGATACGGTGAAGAAAGCAGAGGATTCCGATGCCTGGATTGTGCGCTGTTACGAATACGCGGGCAAGCGGGGAGAGGTGTCGTTGACGACACATTATCCGATCGCGAATGTGGAAGAAGTCAATTTGATGGAGCGCGAACCGGTCGTTGTATCCCATGCGAAGCAGGGCTTCTACGCCTATTTCAAACCGTTCGAGCTGAAGACGTTTCGTATTGATTTTGCGGTAGTCCGATAAACTTTACAGCAAGTTTCCCTCCTTATATAGTTGGATTAGTTTAATGACAAAGTATAACGGAGTGACCATGATTAACACGATTAAGCAAGCCTATTTGCAGCAAGTTAAGCAACAGAACATATCGGCCGTGTTAAACGTAATTTGGGAGCATCAGTCCATTTCGCGTGTAGAAATTGTCGAGAAAACGGGTCTGACATCGGGAACGGTATCGAATTTGACACAGGAGCTGATCCAGTTAGGCGTCATTCGAGAATACGAAGCCGTGTCAGGTGCAGTAGGACGCAAACGGATCATGCTCGGATTCAATCCCGACCCTTACCGGATTATCGGCATCGATATCGGACGATCGACCATCGAGGTTGTACTGACCGACCTGACAGGGAAAGTTCTTTCCTTAGCGGAAGAACAAACAGCAGACTTGCGCGGACCGGATTCAATACTGGTGGTTATTGCTCCGCATGTGGAACGTATGAAGGAACTGGCGACGGCTAACGGAGGACTTGTGCTCGGAATCGCCGCCGCCGTACCGGGGCCTATGGATTTGGAGAAAGGAATTTTACTCAACCCGCCTAACTTTCCGGGGTGGGACGGTTATCCGCTTCGCGATGAATTGAAGGCACGCTTTGCGCTACCGGCCTATATCGAAGATGATGCTCGTACGTCCGCCTTAGCGGAAAGGTGGTATGGGGTGGGCAAGGGCAACAAGGATCTCGTGTTCATAACGATGGGGATGGGGATCGGCGGAGGTATTGTAATGAAAGGTGAGCTCGTCCGGGGAACGAACGGGCTCTACGGTCAAGTCGGCCATATGACGATCGTCCCGGATGGGAAAATCTGCGCCTGCGGAAATCGCGGCTGCTGGGAAACGGTAGGCTCCATACCGGGCATCTTGCAGCGTTCATCGAGTGAAGCGAAGACGATGGAGGATATGATGCGGCTCGTTCGCGAAGGAAATCCGCAAGCATGCAAATGCTTGGAGGACACGCTGCATTACTTGGAATTGGCCATTATCAACGTGTTCAATATGTACGATCCGGAACAAATCGTGCTCGGTGGAAGGTTGTATCCCTACTTATCGGATTATATCGGTGAAGTGAGGAAGCGGGTAAGACTACGCACCTTCTCGTTCGCCAAAGCACGGGTACAGATTACCTCCTCCACATTCGGGACGTCTCAAAGTGTGATAGGGGCCACGGCCGTCGTGTTCGGCAAGCTGCTGGACTCACCGCTCGATACGTTGTTCGCTTGACAGGCAATACACGTGAGGACTACGGCAGGAACGCTATTCTCCATACAATTAACTTAATCATTACCTAAATGAAATGATATACATTTGCAGCCAATAAACAGCTATGATTAATAGGGAGGGAAGGAGTTATCCATGATTAATACAAACAATCACTTGTCTTCCACTCCACAATATGATGGGTTGTCGTCACGTGAGCGGGTAGAGGACATCTTGCACCGCATTTCTCACCTCAAAGTAGGTGTTGTGGGCGATGGGTGCCTGGATGTGTATTGGCATGCAGACATGACGATCAGCGAGTTGTCCAGGGAGACGCCGCATCACAATATGCCGATCGTGGATGAATATTTATCTCCTGGGGCAGCAGCTAATGTCGCTGCCAACTACAAAGATTTGGGCTGTGCGGAAGTATATTTCTGCTCTGTGATCGGCAATGATTGGCGTGGTAATATGCTGCAGGAAGCTTTGCATCGGCTTGGGATCGACTCCAGCTCAGTGCTCATCTCTACTACTAGAGTTACGCCGGCCTATTGCAAAACGATTCGATTCGGATTGCAAAAGGTACAACAGGAACATCCTCGCATTGATTTTATTAACAACTCTGATTTGTCCGAGTCCGAACTGGAGCAGTTTATTGTCAAGCTGGATCAAATGGCCGAAAAGGTCGACATCATCAGCGTCACCGATCAGCTGAATTACGGTGTCGTCAATTCGCTCGTTCGCGAGAGGCTGCAGTATTGGGCGCAACAAGGTAAACTGATCATTGCCGACAGCCGGGATCGGATCGGATTGTTCGAAGGCTTGATAGTCAAGCCGAACGAGTTGGAAGCGCTACGTTGGTATTATGGCAATTCGACATATCCGAACCCTACGGACGATGACTTGATCAAAGCCGGAATCCACCTGTCGCGCAGTGTCGGGGCGCCTTGCTGCATCACGATCGGAGAACGGGGAGCATTATGGATCGATCACGAGCAGTGTACGTACGTGCCGACGGAACAAGTACTGCCTCCGATTGATATCGTCGGCGCCGGGGATTGCTTCACTTCGTCATTGCTATCGGCATTAAGCACAGGATGCAGTGGTCCAGAAGCGACGGCGTTCGCCCATCTAAGCGCGGCGATAGCCGTTCGTAAGATAGGTCGAACGGGTACGGCAACTCCGAGGGAAATCATTTCCCGGTACGAAGAAATCTATTGCGGGAACGGGTGCGAATGACAGATGGCGGCACAACTATATCGACCAATGCGTAACTACGGTTGCCGTATAACCGATGACTTGGTGTACAAAGGGTATCGTTCGCTCATCCTGGAAAATGAGATCATGTTCATCCAACTGCTGCTTGACAAAGGCTCCGAACCGATTCGCTGGCTGCATAAGCCGACAGACACCGATTTCATCTGGTATACACGGCTCGGATTACTTCCTGCCACTCAGATTCACTCGGATTATCAGATGACATACTTGGGCGGCTGGCAGGAGATGTTCCCGGAAGTCAGCCAGACGCATCATTATCGCGGAGCGCTGCTGCATCGCGGGGAGGCTGCCATTACGCCGTGGGATTACGAGATTGTGAAGGACGAACCGGACGAGATCGTCGTCTTGCTGTCGAACCGCATGCGCTCCTTACCGCTTCGTATTGAGAAGACCATTACTCTGCAATCCGGCAGCTCGAAAATCCGCATTGAAGAAACCGTTTTCAACGAGTCGAGAGCGGCAGTGATGGAAGCGAACTGGGGGCATCATCTGGCATACGGGCCGCCGTTCCTGAATGAGCAGACGCGTGTGGAGATTGAGAAGGGTGCTATCATTCTTAATCCGGAACAGGAGGAGACGACGCTTTGGCCGAATGTTGTTCAGAACGGCGTAAACGTTGATTTGTCGGAAATGGCGGCATCCGGCAGTAAACGCGACTTGTTATACATCATGTCGCACAATGGGAAATACCGGCTCAAACGACCTGACGACGGAATGGTGCTGGAGGTACGGTGGGATCAACAAGTTTGGCCTTATTTGTGGTATTGGCAAAATTTTAGAGAGAACATGGATGCGCCGTTTTTCGGTTGCGAGTACAATATCGGGTTGGAAATGTTCAACGTCCCGCCCAAGCTAACTGTGGCCGACGCAGTGGAGAGAGGCATGGCGTTGGAAGTTCCTCCGAGCGGTACGTTGTCGTCTTGGATTGAATTCGAAATATTCTCTTGAGGAGGAATTGAAATGAAAGCGGTTGTCAATTATCAAGCCGGAGGCGGTATGGTTGAGGTTCGAGACGTCCAGATACCTAGTAAGCTGGCACCCAGAGAAATATTGATCCAAGTGCAAGCGGCAGGTGTCTGCGGCAGCGATCTGCATATGTACCATGACATTCAGGGCTTCCCGGTTAATCGTCCAGTGACGCTCGGGCATGAATATTCAGGCATTGTAGCCGCCGTAGGTTCGGAGGTCACCCTCTTCTGTGTAGGAGACCGTGTCGTCAGCGAAACCCCTGCCTATATTTGCGAGAAATGCATGTATTGCCGGACCGGTCAATATAATCTGTGCCCGACTCGCCGGGGGTTCGGTGTACTCGAGAATGGTGCCATGGCGGAATATGTGAGAACAAGAGAAGCCATCGTACATAAGGTGCCTGACAATGTTTCGTTCGAGAAAGCGGCGATGACGGAGCCGACCTGTGTCGCTTATAATGCAGTCGCTCATCATTCCCGCATTCGTCCTGGCGATTATGTTGTCGTGTTTGGACCGGGACCGATCGGATTGATGTGTGTCCAAGTGGCCAAATTGTTCTCCCCCGGGAGATTGACAATCGTCGGAACGAGCAAGGATAAGAATCGACTGGAAATCGCCAAGCAATTCGGAGCCGATACGGTCATAGTAGGTGATGAACAAGATGTGGTGCAAGAGATTCTTTCCTACGGGGACGGATTCGGACCTGATCTGGTGCTTGATGCGGTCGGCTTATCCATTACGTTGAAACAGAGCATTGAAGTCGTTCGCCCGGCTGGGCAAATAACGAAGATCGGATGGGGCCCGGCTCCGGTTGGATTCTCCCTGGACCCGTTGATTCAGAAAGCGGCTCGTCTGCAAGGCTCATTCAGCCACAACTATCCGATGTGGGAAAAGGTGTTGTTGATGATGGGCAACGGCGAGATTGATCCGCTGCCGATGACGAAGTCTTATGGGATCGACCAATGGAAAGCAGCCTTCGATGAAATGGATTCATTGGTACATGCCAAGTCGATCCTATTACCCCAATTATAAATCGTAGGAGTGAAGTAAATGGAACCGATTGTGCAAATTTCATTGGATTTAACGAACATCAAGGACGCGCTCGAAATGGCTGAAATCGCCGTAGAAGCCGGTATCGATTGGATAGAAGCTGGCACCCCGCTGCTTCTGGGAGAAGGGCTCCACGCTGTGACAGCATTACGGAAAGCGTTCCCAAACCACCCGATCGTAGCAGACTTGAAGACGATGGACGGTGGTTATCTAGAGGCGGAAATGATGGCGAAGGCAGGCGCGACTCATGTCGTCGTCATGGGGGTAGCTCACCCGGCCACGATTCGAGCTGTGGTCAAAGCAGCACGTGATTATAACATCAAGGTCATGGGCGATATAATGGCGTCCCCTGACAAGGTAGAATGCGCCCAAATACTGGAGGCGAACGGTGTCGACTATATCATTGTTCATACCGGTTTCGACGAGAGAGGGGAAGACCCCGCAAGAAATCCGTTCGATCATCTTCATGAGGTGGTAAACGCCGTATCGATCCCGGTTCAAGCTGTGGGAGGTCTTTCCGTTCCGCAGGCCGCTGAAATGCCCAAACACGGTGCCCCATTGGTAGTCGTCGGAGCGCCGCTTGTTATCGATAAGAAAGAGTTCCGCCCGAGTACAGACAAATCGGAATTAAAGGCCGTATTGCAAGATCTTGTGGCCAAAGTGAAGAACGCCTAAGAAAAGAGGGCTGAGAATGAATACGAGCAACAGTGCTAGAATTGCTGTATTCCCGAAAGGGTACATGGATGAATTATCCGATGGGAGAATGTCACTTGAGGAATGGATTGAAATGGCCGGCACATTGGGAGCGGACGGACTGGAATTGTATCCGTTATTTCTGAAGCAGCTGGATGAAGATTATTTGCAGGGAGTGATGGAAGCAGCGGCCCGACAAGGCCTGGAAATTCCGATGATGTGTGCTTCACCGGATTTTACGCATCCCGATGCTGCTCACCGGGCGCAAGAAATCGTCAAAATGCAGCAGATGATCGATGTGATGGCCTATGTCGGACCGAAGCCATTCCGCAGCTGCCGGGTGCTGTCCGGGCAGAAACGTCCCGAAGTGTCCAGGGAAGACGGGATCCGCTGGACGGTTGAGAGCATCAAGCAATTGCTCCCGTATGCAGAGGAGAAACAAGTCCACTTGGTGATGGAGAACCATTACAAGGATGGGTTCTGGATTCATCCCGAGTTCGCCCAACAGTCCGATATTTATCTGGAAATCATCGGGCAAATATCGTCCCCGTGGTTCGGCGTGAATTATGATCCTTCCAATGCCATCTTCGCAGGGGAAGATCCGTTGAAGTTATTGAGTAAAGTGAAGCATAGAGTCATTACGATGCATGCAAGTGACCGTTATATGAAGGAAGGATACACGCTGGATGATCTGAAGGATTATTCCATACAAGGTTATTCCGCGGCACTGGCCCATGGGGTAATCGGGAAAGGCATGAACGACTACGATGCCATTTTCTCCGAGCTGGGAAGTGTTCATTATCGAGGCTGGATTTCGATTGAAGACGGGGTGAACGGCCTCGGGGATTTACGCGAATCCGTTATTTTCTTACGGGAGAAAGTTGCCGAATATTTGCAGGACGCCAAGTAATCCAGAGGGGGAAAGACTTTGAAGGCATTTATGATTCATGAACCGAATAAATACTCCGTTGTTGATATTCCTGTCTCCGAGCCTGGGGATGGAGAGGTGCTTGTTCGATCCATGTATGCCGGCATATGCGGGACGGACCTGGAACTTGTTAAAGGCATGGTCCGCGCAGATGCAGTGAACTATCCATGTGTGCCCGGCCATGAGTGGAGCGGGATCGTGGAGAAGGTCGGTCCTGGCGTAACCAATCTTAAACGCGGGGACAGGGTCGTTTCCGAAGGCGTTCAACATTGCGGGCATTGTCGGTTTTGCAGACAGGGGCAGACCAATCTTTGCGAGCATATGAAGGAACTTGGGTTCACCATTCCGGGTGGTTTGTCCGAATATGTGGTCGCAAATGCGAGGATGGTCCATCGTTTGCCGGATCAGTTCCCTCTGGATATGGCCGCGTTGATTGAGCCGACAGCTGTAGTCACTCGTGGGGTGTGGCGTGCCAAGCCCAAGCCGGGCGAGACGATTGCGGTAATCGGTCCCGGAACTGTTGGCCTCTTGGCCGTTATGATTTCCATGTTGTTTTCTCCGCGTAAACTGATTCTGATAGGGGTTACCGATGAGTCGTTAGCACTTGGCCAAAGTCTGGGAGCCACGGATATGATCAATATAAGTAAAGAGGATGTAGCGGGTAGGGTATCAGAACTGACAGACGGATTCGGAGCCGATATCGTAATTGAATGTGCGGGGAAGAGCAGTGCTGTGGGAATGGCATTCTCCATCGTTCGCAGGGGTGGAAAGGTCGTATTGCTTGGGGCAGCCGGCAAGGATGCGAGAATGGAACTGTACAGCGACATCTTCCATGTGAAGGATCTTGAAATTCACGGTATTCTCTCCTACACCAAAGAGACGTGGCAGGATGCCGTCAACCTGGTGACCAATCGTCTGATTCCTGTAGAGCAATTGATCCGTCATCGGTTCTCGCTTGACGAGGTCAACAAGGCGCTGGATGTTCTGGATTCCGGTAAAAGCGTAGGGAAATCACTTATAGAAATATACCAGTTTCTTGAAATAACTTAAAGATTAAAGTAATAGAAACAATCGATCAATAAGGAAGTGAAGTGCTAGTGCCAACCGTACATGCAATTGGTCCAAGAGAACATTTTACCGGGGTGTATTCCTTGCTTCTGACCCCCTTTATGCCGGATGGCTCGGTTGATTGGAGCTGTTACGACACATATGTTGATTGGCAGCTTTCCATGCACCCACACGGTCTGTTCGCAGTATGCGGCAGCAGTGAGATGGGGCGACTGACAACGGAAGAGCGGATCACATTAGCGAAGCGAGCGGTGGAACGAGCCGGGGACATACCGGTTATCGCGACAGCTAACGTCGACATCAATACTGACAATCATAATGAGGAAATGCTCCGTATGGCGGAAACCGGTGTATCCGCGATCGTCTTTATACCGCCGAAGGGAATGGGTGACAATCAGGAGCTGCTCGGCGAATATTTCGCTCGCCTAGCCGACCGATCGCCGCTGCCTGTCATTTTATACGAATGTCCGCTGTATAAGCCGCATCTTATCGATCCGCATGTGTACAGCACATTGGTTGAGGGCAAAGGCATTATTGGGATTAAAGATACCACATGTACGGTAGACGGGATTCAGGCGAAGATTACGGGTGCACCAGAAGGGATCGTTTACCAAGCGAACACACAGTACATGCTGGAGGCGATTCGCCTCGGTGCTGGTGGCATTATGGCCATCACGGCCACGGCTGCAGTGGATGTCGTACTCAAGCTGTGGAACACTGCCACTTCCGGATCCGCAGAAGCTATCGATCTGCATCAGAAGCTCGTGCAGCTGAACACGATTCTTGAAATGGGCTATACCGCAACCGCGAAGTATCTCGTATCCTTACGCGGTGTGCCGATGGGATGCGAGACGAGGACGGGCAGCAAGTTAAGCATGGAGGCGGCAGCAGCGATGCGCGCATGGCACCAATCTACATTTTGAAGTAGGGGAGATGGAGAGACGATGACAAAGACAATTCGCGTAGGAATTATCGGTAGTGGGGGAGTAGCAAGAGCACACGCCAACAATTACAAGTCACTTCCAGGAGTAGAGATCGTCGGGGTAGCGGATATTGTTCCTGGAAAAGCCAAGGAGTTTATCGAAGCAAGACAACTAGACGGGGCAAAGGCGTTCGAAAATCACCTCGATCTGCTGAACGAAGACATAGATGCCGTTAGCGTCTGTACGCCGCACGTCGCTCATCATCGCACAACGGTCGATGCGCTGCTCGCAGGTAAACACGTACTTGTCGAGAAACCAATGTGCTCCACATTAGAGCAAGCGATAGAAATGGTCGAAGCGGGTAAAAAGTCAGGGAAAATATTGACGGTGGGCTTCCAGCCGCGATATGACCCTAACCATAAGGCGATGAAACAAATTGTGGAGTCGGGGCAGCTCGGAAAAGTGTATTACGTACAGACAGGTGCCGGACGTCGCCGCGGTATGGCGGGTGGTACATTCATCAACAAAGAAATATCAGGTGCAGGTGCTATATTCGACATCGGCTGCTATTCGCTCGATATGGCCCTGAACACGATCGGTTATCCGAAACCGCTCACCGTCTCTGCTTACACGTCCAATTACTTCGGGACGAATCCCAAATATCACAGCCAATCGGATCAATTCCAAGTCGACGACTTCGGTGTTGCCATGATTCGTCTCGAAGGTGACATCCTGCTCAACTTCAAGATCTCGTGGGCGATGCATGCGGACTCCTTCGGACCCACATTGTTCCTCGGTACGGAAGGCGGGCTGAAGACTAACCCAACCGGACAGACGTGGGACAGCCAGGTTGCAGACATGACTTTATTCCACGACATTCTGGGACACCAGACTGACACGATCATTCCGGTTAAACAACACAAGATCGACGTATTCCATGAAAAAGTTCGCGATTTTGTAGAGGCCATCCGTGAAAACCGACCAGCTCCGATCCCGGGAGAGCAAATCCTGATCAACCAAGCGATTCTCGACGGTATTCTCCGTTCTTCAGAATTACGCCGGGAAGTTGAAGTCCATATTCCTAAATTCTAGAGGCGCTCGCGGCTGAAGATTACACACTAATATGATTTGAGAGGACTTGATGACAATATGAATTGGAAGATTGGAATGCGCGTACCAAGAAAGATCGGGGAGCAGGGGTTCGAATATACGGCCAGCTGGGCGGCAAGTGTTGGACTTGATGTGCTGGACGTCGGGGGACCCGACTTGGCTGACAAGAAGGAAACGTGCGACCGGCATGGCCTTGAGATCGGCTCTGTAGACGCCAACCTTGTAAGCCATTTGCTTAGTATAGACGATGCTAAACGGGAAAATGCGCTCGTGTCCGTTAAGAAGCAGATGGATGATATGGCTTCCATAGGGGCGAGCGTCATGTTCATGTGCTTGGTTCCGGAAGACCGTAAAATGCCGCGCCGCGAAACATTTGCCTTATGGAAAGATACCTTTCCTGAGCTGGTCCAGTATGCCGAAAAGAAGGGCGTGTACATAGCCATCGAAGGGTGGCCAGGACCGGGTCCCGAACTTCCGACTATCGGTTGTACGCCGGAAATGTGGCGAGCCATGTTCGAGGCGATTCCTTCCAAACATTTCGGCCTGAACTACGACCCTTCTCACCTTGTTTGGCTGCGCATCGACTATTTGCGGGCGCTGGCAGAATTCGGCGAGCGGGTGAACCACTGTCACGGCAAGGACACCGAAATCTTGTATGAAGAGCTGTATGAAAGCGGCGTAATCGCTCCGACTTTTGGCTCGAAATATCACGATTGCGGCGGCTCCTGGCGGTACACCATTCCGGGCCACGGCCTTGTCGAATGGGATAAGATCGCAGTTCGGCTCGATCGGTTCGGCTACAAAGGAGCCATATGCATTGAACTGGAGGATCACCGGTTCCGCGGTACGCTCGAGAACGAACAGCAAGGCATTCAGAAAGCCTACGAGCACTTAGCGAGATATTTCAAGTAATTGTGCATATGCATACGTTCGATACCGGTGGCCATCTGGTAACCGGTATACGGGAGAAGTCACGAACATTTACCGCCAGAAACGATTGGAAGATGATACACTTATTGAATACTGCGGTCACGAAATGTGGGCTTCTAACGGAGAGGGGATGATCTTCGTCAAGTACAATCCAAGTCCGCTCAAGCCGACCGGCGTTTTTTATGTAGACAAAAAGGGATAGACTTGGGAATTTATTAATGGCGACTATGGGTATTGGCATGCGTGTGCGAGCCCTGATGGCAAGTATATTGTCGTCGATACGCAATCAACGAGAGGAAGAGAGGATCATAATGGGACAAAAGAAACAGAAAGTTCGGATCGGGATGGTAGGATACAAATTTATGGGCAAAGCCCACAGTAACGCATTCCGTGGGCTTCCGTTCTTCTTCGACAGCGAAGCGGAGCCGGTCATGCAGGCCATTACGGGTCGGGACGAGGGAGCGACGAAGCAAGCGGCGGACAAATGGGGCTGGGTTTCCTATGAGACGGACTGGCGCCGCCTGATCGAACGGGATGATATCGACTTGATCGATATTTGTACACCGAACGATAGTCATGCCGAGATTGCGATTGCTGCTGCACTAGCGGGTAAGCATATCCTATGCGAGAAGCCGCTCGCGATGAATAGTGGGCAGACAGCGAAGGTATGGGAAGCCGCCCGTACATCAGGTGTTACCCATATGATTTGCCATAACTATCGGTTTGTTCCAGCCATTCGTTATGCCAAACAATTGATCGACGATGGTGTGCTCGGGACAATCTATCATTTCCGCGGTACGTATTTGCAGGATTGGATCATGGACCCGCAGTTCCCGCTCGTCTGGCGGCTTAGCAAGACTACATGCGGCTCCGGCACACACGGCGACATTATGGCGCACTCGATCGATCTGGCCCGCTATTTGATCGGTGAAATCTCCGAAGTGAGCGGCATGATGGAGACGTTCATCAAGCAGCGGCCATTGCTTGACGGAGGTATGGGGGAAGTTGACGTTGATGATGCGGTCGCTTTTCTAGCCCGATTCAACAATGGAGTATTCGGTGTGTTCGAAGCTTCCCGTTTCGGGAAAGGCCATCGGAACAGCAACCAATTCGAGATTAATGGTTCGAAAGGGTCGATCCGTTGGAGTATGGACAACATGAACAATCTCGAACTATACCTCGAAGAAGGCGTGCAGGGCTCACATGGATTCCGTTCTATTAACTGCACGGAACAAGCTCATCCCTATGCCGGTGCCTACTGGCCTGCTGGTCATATTATCGGGTACGAGCATACGTTCATCAATTTGGTGCACGAGCTGATGCGCGGCGTTACGACGAACACAAGCCCTATGCCGAATTTCGAGGATGGTCATCGCAACCAACTCGTATTGGACGCGGTGATGAAGTCGGCCGAAACGAAGATGTGGGTATCGATAGAGGGATAACTGGAGGATCAGAATGCTGCTGACGTTGTTTAATGGGCAATGGGTCGTACCGGATTCTTTCTTGAAGCCTGACTTTATCGTCGAGGCGAACACAATTCTGAAACTGCCCGATGAAATCGTCGAAGCCTATTTGTCGGCAATCGACACGATCGATAAGGACGCGCATCTTCGCGAGCTTGCGGGTTCTTATCACCGGCAGTTGTTCGAATCATGGGATGAGGACCATGGGCCTATCTTGCACCGTTTACTTGCAGATGCCGAGACGATGGGTGAATTGGCGGGCATGTTCGTGGCCGTTGTATTTGTATCCAGTCTGCCGCATGCTGCCGCCTATTATCGGAACAGAGGAATGTCCGCTCAGGTGCTAATCGATACATATAGCGACATCTATAATTGGATGCTTCATTACCATAACTTGAACGGGGTGTGGGGGCTCGATCGTGTACATTGGTTGATCCAGCATGCGCGCGCACGAGTTTTCCGGCTGGGGCGGCTGCAGTTCATGCTGCGCCGGTTTTCCCGTAAAATCAAAGTGTTTCGTCACCGCAGCGAAGGGCGGGTCCTTACATTATCAGCAGAAGGAATCCGTTTCCGTGGTGACGGTCAGGGGGATGGTACGAACGGCATCTACGACAGCGAGACAGGATGGGAAGCGCAGTTCGAAATGACGGAAGATGTCATAACCGGGAATACGTTATTGGAAAACGGTTTTGCCCGAAAAGAGTCCGTCATCCTTCTAAGTAAGGATTGGGAGCTGGTACTAAGCGAAGAAAACGACATCCTCGATGTGCATATTGCTGAAGGCAGCCCGCTTCATCACGAGCAGTGCCTTGAATCGTATCGCCTGGCGGCTGAATTTTTCGCAAAGTACGAACCGAATCGTCCATTTCGCGCATTTGCCTGTTTGTCATGGCTGCTCAGTCCGCAGCTTCGGGACATACTTCCAGAGGGGGCCAATATACTCCGGTTTCAAAGCGACTATCAGCTATTCCCGATAGCATCCAACGACGAACAGACCTTCGATCGAGTGTTCGGCACGAAACCAGGCGACATCTCTCAAGTTCCGCGGGAGACGAGCCTTCAACGGCGTATTGCCGCTTATTATGAATCCGGCCAAAGAATGGCTTCCGGCGCAGGATACCGGCTGGTTTCTTTACAAAACCTTTAACGCACCTTAACTTCCACTACATGTCGACATCGCATGGTGGGACTGGCCCCGTGAGCAGTTGCTCGCCAGGTTCGACGAATTCAATCATCTGGATGTTTTTCTTGACCAATATGGGAATTGAGATCGGTGAACCAAATATCGCGAAACCGCACCCAGCCCAAGGATTCCAATGAGATGCCTCTAATGGACGGGTGAAAGGCGGTCTTCAAATGTTTGCGGTACAGGAATAATAGGCTGTGCCGCTGTTTGAGTTGGGACTCGATCTCCTGGAAATGGACGAGTCGGCGAGCAGAGTCAGGCTCTGTCTGAATAAGCTGGATGTGCTGTTCCAACATTGCCTGCATATGTGGCTCCACATGCTGTTGCATACTTCGGTACAGATCGATGAGCCGCAGCTCTCGATGCTCATCCAGCATCACGGCGAAGAGCAGCAGGTCGGCGGCCATTCGCGCCTCGCCCTTAAACAGTTCAGTCGGGATGAGCTGAATATCGACTGCAACGCCAACCTTGGCAAGCGCATCCCGGACGAGTGCAGCATCTGTCTCATATTGGGGGATGGTCGCCAAGTGCAGCGTCTCTCCCTGGTAGCCTGCAAGTGCCAAGCGCCTGTCGATCTCTTCCCGATCGGGCTTCACCAGCAGGATCGGCTTCGTGGAATCGGTTCTTACCAAGAAGCTGTCATTCGCTTCGATCACATCGCCCGACAACTGGTCCAGCACGAAGGCGCGGTCGAGTGCATAGTCAATAGCGGCACGTAAG
Organism: Paenibacillus sp. P4_E11; assembly: GCF_056401635.1. Classification (NCBI taxonomy): domain Bacteria; kingdom Bacillati; phylum Bacillota; class Bacilli; order Caryophanales; family Paenibacillaceae; genus Paenibacillus; species Paenibacillus sp. P4_E11. The sequence goes on from NZ_JBFUIX010000079.1 coordinate 24,098, forward strand.
TCAGCATGGGCAGCTGGACCGTCCTTAAGCTCATTCACAGTTATGAATTTGCATGTCATCCCCGATTGACGAACCTGCTGCCACCCTCCAGCTGCTGTGTCGGATAAACGTACATTATGCATGACTTGAAGAGGCTGAGGGCGGTCATGAACTTCGCTTACGCTTACTTCCGTCATCGGCATCGTCCACACCTCGACCCGATCCAGAAATCCGCGTCCCTGGAAATAGGAAGGGAATGCTTCCAGGATCCACACACCTTGCTCCTGCTTAGCCATTCGGAATGGACCGGTGCCAACCGGTGAAGTGCCTAACAAGCCCCCAGCCGCCACACAAACGTCCTGTGGTACGACAGAAGCCCGATTCGTAGTTAAGAAAGCTAGAAAAACCTCATTGCGTTCTGACAGACGAATGCGAAGCGTAGTGTCATCCGGCGTCTCGATCGAAACAATATCCTCGTAGGCCCAGCTGTACAATCCTCTCGGCGCAAGCTTGCGTAACCGATTGAGCGAATAGGCAGCATCGGAAGAGACCATCTCGCGACCGTGATGGAACAGCACTCCTTTTCTCAGATAGAAAGTCCAGAGCGTTCTTGTAGGGTCGGTCTCCCAGGCGTGAGCCAGATGTGGAACAATATGTTCGCCACGCGCATCCATTCGTACAAGTCCGTCGAACAGTTGGTTGACCAAGTGTGATTCACCCGTGTACTGGATGGTTGCCGGGTCAAGGGAGTGGATCGTCTGCGGAAGCGGAAAGCGCAAGCTGTCCAGACGTTTGTGCCCATGCACCTCGGAATGAAAGCCGAATTGCCCGGACAACCAGGCTTGGAAGTGCTCGCGTAGTGAGGAAGATGAATCTCCTGCTGCCTGCACGAGCTCCAGTGCTGAACGCAAATCTTGCTTCTCTACCATCTCCTGCGCTTCCTGCAGCAACATCTCTTCCCGCCGCGCTTGGAAAGTCAGAATCGAACGGTTCCCACGCCCTCTTCTGGGCGACCATGTCAGCCATTGCTCCTGCTGCATCCGCTTGAGCAATAGCACCATATTGCGGTGGGTGCAATCGAGTAGATGGGCAAGCTCCTCCAAAGTAACCTCCAGCGGAATGTCCTCCACAATGTCCGGATAGCAGCGTCTTAGCGTCAAATAATGCCTCCGAATTTTCATCTATAACACTCCCAACCTAAAATATGAAATTCCTGAAATGAAACTTGCACTTTTTCTTCTTATTTTCAAAGCTACAATAAAAGAAGGGAATATACAAGTGAATGAGGAGTGAATCGAAGTGAGAGAACCAGCGCCATGGCAGAAACGGTATGGAAGAATGTTGTTGCTTGCCTGCTTACTAGGCTTGTGCAGCCAGTATTTGTTTGTGGGAAAGGCAGCAGGTGTATCAGTCATGTTGTTTCTCGGGGGATATTATTTCCTATTTCTCTACTCCGTGAGAGGGCGGCTTGGTGGATTCGATCGATGGCAAGGACAGTCCACGGCAGGATGGCTGCTCTTGATTCCGATCACGCTTCTCGCCATGACTTATGTGTTGTACGCCAATGTACTGTATCGTGTGTTGAATGGATTGGCGCTTCCGATATTGGTAGTTGCCCAAACCATGCTGGTTACGCGGAACGGGAGCCATGCGTGGTATAAGATTGCCTTTGTCCAGGAGATGCTCGTTCAAAGTATATTCCGGCCGCTCAGCCATATTCCGGTCCCGTTCGGCATGCTCCGCAGCTTGATTCCCGGCACGGATAGTAAAGGTGAGGACTCCGGTTTCGGACGTCTGCGCAAGATCATGTTAGGGTTGCTGCTGGCGGCTCCAATCCTGCTCATTGTGATTTCGTTGTTGGCATCGGCTGACCGCATCTTCCAATCCTGGCTGGAGGAAATTCCACAATGGATGGATGGGATCTCAATCGGTTCCTGGGTATACCGGGTGATTGTGATGATCGTCATTGCACTCTATACATTTTGTTACATATGGGGGCTTCTGTTCCCGCAAGCGATGGAAACCTCGGAGTTGTCTGCTGCGGCTGAGTTTGTTGATGAAGGAGGGCAACTGAAGCAGGAGCGGAAGCGCCAATCGCTTGACCCACTCATTGCGGGAACGCTGCTAGTGAGCGTGAATCTTGTGTACATGCTGTTCGCAGCGATCCAATTCTCTTATTTATTCGGGGCGGCGAATGGACTATTGCCGGAAGGTGCAGCCTATGCGGAGTATGCGCGGAAAGGGTTTGCCGAGCTCGTATTGGTTGCCATCCTTAACCTCGGCTTGCTGCTCCCAGGGCTCCATTATATACGCAAGTCCAGCAAGGTGGCCGAAATGGTACGGAAGCTGCTATTAAGCATGTTAGTGGGATGTACGGTAGTGATGCTGATCTCATCATACAGTCGACTTTCCTTGTACGAGGAAGCGTATGGTTTCACGCAAACCCGGTTGTTGGTGCATGGATTCATGCTGTTTCTTGGCATCTGGTTAATTCTTGCGTTAATTCGCGTGTGGCAGGAGCGGTTCTCCTTGTCCAAGGCTTATGTATGTAGTGCACTGATCGCCTATGTGGTGATGAACTATGCGAACCTCGACTATCGGATCGCAGTCAATAATATCGCACGCTATGAACGAACAGGTATCTTGGATGTGGCGTATCTGAACAAGCTTTCCACGGATGCGGCTCCAGCTCTCCAACGATTTCAAGCGAAGCATTCAGACATGCTCCAGCTCCAGTCGATCCTCGACAAAATGAAGAGGGAGTCCGCGCAGGATAACAGTTGGCCGTCCTGGAACGTATCGAAGCTTCGGATGAAGTGATATAATTTAGCTTGTATGCACTGCAGGCTGAATCATTACTGGAGCTGACACCTTGAACCGATTAACTACTTATGCGCCCCATGTGTATTTCTTCTTCTTTTTTATCGCAGTGGGCTCTTATGCACCGTACCTGGGTTTGTGGCTGAATGGGGAAGGACTTACGAACCAGCAGATTGGGGCGATCTACGCGATCGGTCCGTTCGTGGCGCTGTTCGTTCAACCGGTCTGGGGCGTTCTGTGCGACAAGTACGGCATCGAAAAATCGGTGTTGATGCTCTGTAGTCTGTTAACCCCAGCACTCGCCTTTGGGTATTCGAGCGGCGGGGGCTTCGCGATATTAGCTGCAACGGCGGTCGCTATTGCAGTTTTTTCCTCACCGCTCGGGCCCTTGTCGGACGCTGTCGCGGTCGCCCATGTGAACAAGCGGGGCCAGACTTACGGCGGTGCAAGAGTATGGGGTTCGGTCGGCTTCGCCGTCATCGTAACCCCGATGGGCATATTATATGAGCAGATCGGCATCAAGTGGATGTTTTCGTTCTATATGGCCTTTATGATCGCTGTATTCTTTATCGCTTTACTGCTGGAGAGGGGAAGCGTTAGGAGGAACACGTCATGGCGGGACATAGGCAAGTTGTTGAAAAACAAGGAATTGACGATGTTTTTGTTCATTGTTTTTATCATGGCTTGCGGTACACAAGGGTTCAACGTGTTCTTCACTATCTATATTAGCTCAGACGGTGGTAATGTCTCCGCCAAGGTCGGTTGGCTGATGGCTGTCGCCGCATTATCGGAGTTTCCTTTCTTCCTATTCGCCTCACGTATTACAGGAAGGTTCGGTTATCGTAAGGTGTTGTCGGCCGGTGCGTTCGCTATGGCTTTGCGGCTTTTCGCCGTTTCGTTCGGCTTACCGATGCCGGTGCTGCTCGCGACCCAACTGCTGCATGGCATATCGTTCGGACTTTTCTACGCGGCTGGTGTGCAGTATGCGAATGAGCTATCCCCGCCAGGATCGAAGGCGACGGGTCAATCGCTGTTCAGTATGGTGTACGCCAATGTGGCCATTCTGATCGCGAGTAACGCGGGTGGTTGGTTGATCGACTATGCCGGGTTTGGGACCATGTTCCGGTTATCTTCACTGCTGTGCGTTATGGGGGGAATCGGATTTTTGACGATGCGGCAGGCGCGATCTAGTAGGGGCGTTGAGACCTATCTAAACGGATAAAAAAGTCGATGAACTAGATGAACCTCTAGTCTCTGTGAGAACAAGCGTCTCCCCAAACACTCGAATGACCGTCTGCACACGCAGACGGTTATTCGTGGTTCTCTTCTGGAGGAAATATGGCATTCAGATCGAGTACAACACATGAGAATAACGGGGATGTGAGCTGATCTTGATCCGTTAGCGTGGCGATCAACCTATATTCTCCATCCATAAGCACAAATTGATCAACCGTACGGTAAGTGGGATCGAGGAGCCAATATTCTTTCACGCCGAATTGTTCGAACATCGCCTTCTTCACAGTCTTGTCCTTGCGTCCGGTGCTGCTGGACAATACTTCGATGACCAAATCGGGTGCACCGAACACGTACCCGTCCCTGAGGATTGAGCGATTGGCGTTAACGATATAGATGAGATCGGGCTGGGCTATATTGTCTATGTCGAAGTGTACATCCATCGGCGCGAGTATGATTTCTCCGTCTAGGCAGCATGTTGTCTGCAAGTTGAAGTACAGATTGCCTACAATCTTCTGGTGTATGAACTTGGGGGATGGTGAGAGGTCGTAACGTATGCCGTTGATGATTTCGAATCGCTCGGGAATGTCATAGTAGGATGTATGCTCCTTGATCAATGGCTTTGAATTCGACTTGGCGCTGTCGCTCATAGGGAATCCGCCTCTCGGGAATGGAATAGCTTATCCTG